>NZ_JBBEGC010000017.1:0-89878 GCF_037401995.1 Saccharothrix sp. CCNWYY140 | reverse complement strand
TCGTTCCTCGCAAAACTTTTTGGCTGCACCCGGGGAAATCTGTGGTAGCCCTTCGGGCAGGCCATACGGGGATGACAAAAGCAAGAAGCCCAGGTAGAGGTGTGCCGTGCGGCAGCTTCGTGAAAAGCGAGGCGTGTGCTGTGTCGGTGGTGGGGGTTTTAGAGCCAGCCGTTGTCGTGGGCTAGGCGGAAGGCTTCTGTTCTTGAGGTGACGCCTAGTTTGCTGACTGCTGCTGTGAGGTAGTTGCGGACCGTGCCTACTGACAGGTGGGTCTTGGCGGCGATGGTGGAGACCGGGGTGTCGTACTCGGCCAGTCTTAGGACCTCGACCTCTCGTGGGGTCAGAGGGCACTCCGGGGCGGTCAGGGCGTCGGCTGCCAGGCCTGGGTCTACGTATCGGCCACCATCGTGAACCCGGCGGATCACGTCGGCCAGGGTGCCGCCCGGTGAGCCCTTCGGCAGGTAGGCCTTGGCGCCGGTGTTCAGGGCTGGCTGCAAGTGTGTGGGACGGGCGTGGCCGGTGAGGATGATGACTGCGCAGGTGGGGAGGGAACGTTTCAGTTCCGCTGTCACCTCCAGGCCGTCCATCTTCGGCATTTCCAGGTCCAGGACCGCCACATCGGGGCGGTGGGCGGCGGCTGCTTCCACAGCTGCTCGGCCGTCTTGGGCCTGGGCTACCACCTCGATGTCCTCTTCCAGGGACAGGAGTGCGGCCAGTGCCGTGCGGATCAGGTCTTCGTCGTCCGCCAGCATCACCCGGATCACGTGTCCGCCCGCACGATCGCCTCCAGCGTGAACATGCCGTCCTTCCTCCACGTCCGCAGCGTGCCGCCGACATCACCCAGACGATCGGCCAGGCCGCGCAGGCCGCTGCTGCGGTCGTCCGGGCCTGCGTCGCCGGCGCCGTTGTTGGCGACGGTCAGGCGTGCGCCTGCATCCTCTCGGACTACCTCGATCGTGCACCAGTCGGCCTTGCTGTGGCGCATGACGTTGGTGCCGGCCTCGCGGAGCACGGACACGAGGGGCGCGGCCAGTGCTGCTGGGAGGTCTTCGTCCGGTTGGGTGACGGTGCAGCGGACGCCGGAGGAGCGCAGCACCTGGGCCACGGCCAGGACCTGGTCGCGGAGGTCGACTCGGCGGTAGCCGTGCACGACCTCGCGCATCTCGGTCAGCGCCGCGGCGGCCAGGGCGCGGACCTCGTCGGCCTCGCGGCTGGCGCGTTCGCCGTCCACCAAGGCCAAGCGGGACGCCAGTTCCGCCTTCAGGGCGATGACGGAGAGGTTGTGGCCCAACAGGTCGTGCACATCCCGGGCGAAACGCAGCCTCTCCTCCGTCGCGGCGAGTCGGGTCAGGGCGTCTCGGCCCTCCTGCGCCTGCACGAGGAACGTCCAGCCCCACAAGTGCAACGCGTTCCACGCGGCGACCGACAGTCCCAAAGCGACGGTCACGCCGACCTGGCTGGGGACGTCGCCGCCGGACAGCCATGCGCTGCCGGCGGAGACCGCGACCGTGCCGGCCATCAGGGCCGCTGCCGCCCAAGGTCGCAGCAGCAGCGGCGCCACACCGATGATCGACGCGCCGACGAACGTCCAGCTGTGCCACTGAGGCACGCCAACCGGGGCGACCAGCGGCACGGACAGCACGGCGGCGGCTCCGAAGGCGAGGAGGAGCTTGGTGCTGGTGGCCTTCGGCAGGTTCGGGGTGACCGAGCGGTAGAGCGCGCCGCCCAGTGCGGCCACGAAGGTGAGCAGGCCCAGGGCGCCGAGGGCGTTGCGCAGGGCGTCCGGTTCCTGACGCAATCCCACGCCGGCGAGCACCAGGCACACCGCGATCCCGCCCGCGATCCCGACGATGGTGAACAGCCGCGCCCGCCGCATGCGCGGGTTCGACAGGGCGTCTGCCGGAGCGGCGATCACCCGCATGAGGCTAGCGGACCGGAGTGCGACGACCATCAGTGCCGAGGCTCCCAGCGGAAGTACTTCGTGGTCACGGCCGCGCCGATGACCAGCCACACCACCAGGGCGCCCAGCCACGGCAGGGCGTGCAGCGTGGTGCCCGCGAAGCCCAGCGCCTCGCCGGTGCCGCCGATCTCGTAGCCCAGCCAGCTGGTCCGCAGGATCTCGGTGAACGGACCCATCGGCAGGAACGACGCGATGGTCTCGACGCTCTTCGGCAGCGCGCCCAGCGGCACCAGCACGCCCGGCGCCATCAGGAACACCAGCATGGAAGGCAGCGTGGTCAGCATCGCGGCCTCGGAGCTGCGGGTCACCGCGGACAGCGCCGCGCCGAACGCGGCCAGCACCGCGGAGCCGAGCAGCATGGCCAGCAGCATGGTCAACGGGTTCGCGGGCACCGGCATGTCCAGCACAACGACGCCGTAGGCGATCAGCAACGCCGCCTGCACCAGGAACACCAGGATGGTCGCGCTGGCCGCGCCGATCAGGATCGTCCGGTCGGACGGGATGCCGGCCCGCAGCCGCTTGAGCACCATCTCCTGTCGCCGCGACGCGTAGGCGGTGGTCAGGTGGTGGTGCACGCAGAACACCGCGACCATGCCGATCACGCCGGACATCCGGGCGACACCGCCCTGCGTGTCGTAGCCGCGCCCGCTGACCAGCAGGACGCCCACGACCAGCGGGGTCACCACGGACAGCATCGTCGCGGTCAGGTTGCGGCGCAGGAGCAGCAGCTCCATCCGCACCATCGTGGCCATCTGGGCGTACAGGCTGGGCACGCCGGGCCGGGTCATCGTCTGGGTGCTCATCGGGAGGCCTCCGCGGGCTCGTCGTCGGTGGTGGCGATGTCCATGAACACGTCCTCCAGGGACGCGGGCCGGGCGGCGAGGTCGGTCAGCGTGACCGCGTTGCCGTTCGCCCACGCCAGCAGGTCCGACAGGTCGGACTGGAGGTCGGTGGAGTGGTAGGTGACCCGGTCGGCCTGGACGTGCAGGGTCGAGTGGGACAGCTGGGGCGGGTTGCCCGCGGGCAGGTGGAAGGTGATGCGGGCGGGGAGTGCGCGCACGACCTGCTCGGGCGTGCCGATGGTGACGATCTCGCCGGCCTTCATGATCGCCACGCGGTCGGCGAGGTTCTCCGCCTCCTCCAGGTAGTGCGTGGTGAGCAGGACGGTGGTGCCGTCGGCCAGCAGCTCGCGCACGACCTCCCAGGTGCGGCGGCGCGACGCCGGGTCCATGCCGGTGGTCGGCTCGTCGAGGAACAGCAGTTCGGGGCGGCCCAGCACGGCCAGCGCCAGCTCCAGCCGCCGGCCCTCGCCGCCGGAGAGCTGCTCGACGGCCACGCCCGCCTTGTCCGACAGGCCGACCATCTCCAGGGCTTCCTTCGCCGGCCGGGGATCGGCGGTGAGGTTGCGCCACAGGTTCACCGTCTCCAGCACGGTCAGCGACCCGCTGAACCCGCCCTTCTGGAGCATCACGCCGGTGCGGGGGCGCAGCGCGGCGCGGTCCCGGATCGGGTCGAGGCCCAGCACCCGGACGGTGCCGGAGGTGGCCTTGTTCAGGCCCTCCAGCACCTCGATGGTCGTGGTCTTGCCGGCGCCGTTCGTGCCGAGCAGGGCGAACAGCTCGCCGCGCCGCACCTGGAGGGAGATCCCCCGCACGGCCTCGAAGGCGCCGTACCGGCACCGGAGGCCCTCGATGTCGATCACGTTGTCGGTCATGGTCCAAGCATGGCGGTGGTCACCGACAAGGCCCAGAGACGCGATGTCACGTGTTGACCCTGAAGATCACACGGGTGGCATGTGAACCCGTTCGGAAACCGGGCGGGAATCGCGCGGGCTACTCATCGGTAATCGGCTGTGGTGGCGTGGGGTGGAGTTCCGGCGGTGTGCGTTGCGGGTCACCGAAAAAGCGGTCTAGTTTCGCGGCACGAAATGCCTCTCCGGCTTGGAGGCCGCAGTGTCCACTTCCGTCGGAATCCTCGGCACGGGGTCCGCCGTGCCGGTGCTCGCGGTGTCGAACGAGGAGTTGGCGCACCGCGTGCCCGGCGCCGCGCCGGACTGGGTCGTGCGCAAGACCGCCATCCGCTCGCGGCGGTTCGCCGCACCCGAGGAGGCGACGTCGGACCTGGCGGCGCGGGCCGCCGCGCGGGCGCTGGCGGACGCGGGCCTGGGCGTGGACCGCGTCGACTACCTCATCGTCGCCACCTCGACCCCCGACCACCCGCAGCCGCCCACGGCGTGCCTGGTGCAGGACCGGCTGGGCGCGTACGGGGCCGCGGGCTGGGACGTCAACGCGGTGTGCGCGGGGTTCGTGCACGGCCTGGTCACGGCCCGCGCGCTGGTCGCGGACCGGCCCGGCGCGCACGCCCTGGTGGTGGGCGCGGACGTGTACTCGCGCATCCTGGACTTCGGCGACCGGCGCACGGCGGTGCTGTTCGGCGACGGTGCCGGCGCGGCCGTCGTCGGCGCCGTTCCCGCTGGTCGCGGGGTGGTGGCGCACGAGCTGGCCAGTCGCGGCGACGCGGCCGGGCTGATCCGCGTCGAGGCGGGCGGCAGCCGGTTCCCGGCCTCACCGGAGACCCTGGCGGAAGGCGGGCACTTCTTCCGCATGATCGGCCGCGGGGTGAGCGAGATCGTGCTCGCCGAGGTGCCGCCGTTCGTGGACAAGCTGCTGGCGAGAGCGGGCGTGGCGGCGGAGGACGTCCGGCACGTCGTGCCGCACCAGCCCAACGGCGTGCTGCTCGGCGAGCTGGTCCGGGCGTGCGGCCTGACGTCGGCGACCACCCACCGCACGGTCGAGGAGTACGCGAACGTCGGCAGCGCCTCCGTGCCGCTCACCCTGGACCACGCGAACCGGGCCGGCCTGCTGCACGCGGGCGACCTGGTGCTGCTGCTCGGCTTCGGCGGCGGCATGTCGTTCGGCGCCTGCCTGCTGCGCTGGTAATCCCGCGCGCCACAGCGCGGTAACCCCGTTCTGGAATTCGGGTGCACGTTATTCGGGGACAGCCTTTTCGTGCGTATCGTCGCGACACGGGCTCGTATTCACATCCCCGTTCTGCCACCCCTTGTCCCACAGGACGGTATTCATGAAGACTTTGACGAAGCTCGGGGCGTTCGCGCTCGCCCTGGTGCTGGTGTTCGGCAGCGCGTACGTCGTGGGCCGGATCGCCGGTCCGCCGCCCAGCGCGGCGGCGCCCACGCCCGCCCCGGCCGCCGCGCTCGCGGAGGAAGGCGGTCCCGGGGGCCTGAAGATCTCGATGGAGAGCATGTACCTGAAGGTGCTCACCGACAACTTCCCGGCCGGCGTCCCGCAGACGTTCGCCTTCCAGGTCCTCCAGCACGACGGCACGCCCCTGGTGAAGTACCAGCCGCAGCACGAGAAGCTGATGCACCTCATCGTGGCCAGCCGGGACCTCACCCAGTTCCAGCACATCCACCCCAACCTCGGCCCGGACGGCGTGTGGCGGGTCCCGCTGACCCTCCCGGCGGCCGGCGAGTACCGGGTGTTCGCCGACTACAAGCCGATGTGGGGCATCCACGGCGAGGTCCTGGGCGCGGACGTGTCCGTGTCCGGCGACTACCGGCCGCAGCCGCTGCCCGCCGCGTCGGCCACCACCACCGTCGACGGCTACGAGGTGAGCCTGAACGGCGTGTTCAAGCCCGGCCAGGACACCAAGGTGACGGTCGGCGTGAGCAAGGACGGCAAGCCGGTCACCGACCTGGAGCCTTACCTGGGCGCGTACGGCCACCTGGTGGCGCTGCGCGACGGCGACCTGGCCTACCTGCACGTCCACCCGGACGGCACGCCCGGCGACGGGGAGACCCCGTCCGGCCCGGAGATCGTGTTCCACGCGACCGCCGACTCCTACGGCGACTACCGGATGTTCTTCGACTTCCAGCACCAGGGCGTGGTGCGCACGGCCGCGTTCACCGTCCGGGTCGACGGCCCGAACCCGCCGCCGCACGGCCTGGACGAGGCCACCTTCGCCGCGATCAAGGCCAAGAACGAGGAGGCCTACAAGAACGGCGGCTCACCGACCGCCGCGGGCACCAACGGCACCTCGGAGGGGAGCCCGCATGGCCACGGCGGCTGAGACCAAGCTGGAGCTGGTGATCGGCGGCATGACCTGCGCGTCCTGCGCGGCCCGCGTCGAGAACCACCTCAACGGGATCGACGGTGTCGAGGCGACGGTCAACTACGCCACCGAGAAGGCGAAGGTGGTGCTGTCGCTGACGATCCCCGAGGCGGACATCATCAGCGCCGTCGAGGAGATCGGCTACACGGCCAAGCCCGTGGCACCACCGGTGTCCACTGTGGATGCGGCGGACGCCGTGGACCCGGCCGCCGCCGAGGCGGCCGAGCGCGACGCCGAGCTGAAGGCCGCGCGCAACCGGCTGTGGATCGTGGCCGTGCTGTCCGTGCCGGTCATCGCGCTGTCGATGTTCTCGGTCCTCCAGTTCGAGTACTGGCAGTGGGCGTGCCTCACGATGGCCGCGCCGGTCGTGGTGTGGGGCGCGTGGCCGTTCCACCGGGCGGCGTTCGCCAACCTGCGGCACGGCGCGGCCACGATGGACACCCTGGTGTCGGTGGGCACGATCGCCGCGTTCGCGTGGTCGCTCTACGCCCTGTTCCTCGGCGACGCGGGCATCCCCGGCATGAAGCACCCGTTCCGGATCACGCTGGAGCGGACGCCGGGCGAGGGCAACATGTACCTCGAGGTGGCCGCGGGCGTCACCCTGTTCATCCTGTGCGGCCGGTACTTCGAGGCCCGCGCCAAGCGCCGGTCGGGCGCGGCCCTGCGCGCCCTGCTGTCGTTGGGCGCCAAGGACGTGACCGTGCTGCGGGACGGCGCCGAGACGACCGTGCCGGTGTCGGCGCTGGCCGTGGGCGACCTGTTCCTGGTGCGGCCGGGCGACAAGGTCGCCACGGACGGCGTGGTCGTCGAGGGTTCCTCGGCGGTCGACGCGAGCCTGCTGACCGGCGAGTCCGTGCCGGTCGAGGTCGGGCCGGGCGACGACGTCGTCGGCGCGACGGTGAACGCGGGCGGCCGGCTGGTCGTGCGGGCCACGCGGGTCGGCGCGGACACCCAGTTGGCGCAGATGGCGAAGCTGGTCGAGGAGGCGCAGACCGGCAAGGCCGAGGTGCAGCGGCTCGCCGACCGGGTGTCGGCGGTGTTCGTGCCGGGCGTGATCGCGTTGTCCCTGGCCACCCTGGGCTACTGGATCGGCTCGGCGCAGCCGCTGCCGGCGGCGTTCACGGCGGCCGTGGCGGTGCTGATCATCGCGTGCCCCTGCGCGTTGGGCCTGGCCACGCCTACGGCGTTGCTGGTCGGCACCGGGCGGGGCGCGCAGCTGGGCATCCTGATCAAGGGTCCGCACGTGCTGGAGTCGACCAGGGCCGTGGACACGGTCGTGCTGGACAAGACCGGCACGGTCACCACGGGCGAGATGACGCTGGTGGACGTCGTGCCTGCGGACGGTGTGTCCGACGACGAGCTGCTGCGGCTCGCGGGCGCGGTGGAGAACGCCTCGGAGCACCCGATCGCGCGGGCCATCGTCGCGGGCGCGCGGGACCGCGTGGGCGAGCTGCCGCCGGTCGGCGGGTTCACCAGCGAGACCGGCCTGGGCGTGCGCGGCGAGGTGGACGGCCACCGGGTCGTCGTCGGCCGGGCCTCCCTGGTCTCGGCGGACCTGCCGACCGAGCTTGCGTCCGCGCGGGCGTCGGCGGACGCCGAGGGCCGCACGTCGGTCGTGGTCGGGTGGGACGGCGCGGTGCGCGGCCTGCTCGTGGTGTCCGACCAGGTCAAGCCGACCAGCAAGGCGGCCGTGGCGCAGCTGCGGAAGCTCGGGCTCACCCCCGTCCTGCTGACCGGCGACAACGAGGCCGCCGCGAAGGCCGTGGCGGCCGAGGTCGGCATCACCGAGGTGGTCGCCGAGGTCCTGCCCGCCGGCAAGGTCGACGAGGTCAAGCGGTTGCAGGAGCGGGGCAAGGTCGTCGCGATGGTCGGCGACGGCGTGAACGACGCCGCCGCGCTCGCGCAGGCCGACCTGGGCATCGCGATGGGCACCGGCAGCGACGTGGCCATCGAGGCGGGCGACCTGACCCTCGTGCGCGGCGACCTGCGGGTGGTGGCGGACGCGATCCGGCTGTCCCGCCGCACCCTGGGCACCATCAAGGGCAACCTGTTCTGGGCCTTCGCCTACAACGTGGCCGCCGTGCCGCTGGCGGCGAGCGGCCTGCTCAACCCGATGCTCGCCGGTCTGATCATGGCGGGCAGCTCGGTGTTCGTGGTCTCGAACAGCCTGCGCCTGCGGCGGTTCAAGGCGTTGGCGGGCAACGAGGTCCCGGCTCCGGCGGTCGGGGTGGCGCCCCGGCCGAGGGTGCCCGCCTCTTGACGCGGCTCGCGGGTCCATAGCGAGCACGTCGGCACAACAGAGACGGGAACACCCACATGGCCCATCGGCCTGCCGATGGCGAACCCCAGCTCGTGCTGCTCCACGGAGCCGGCCTCGGCCGCACGAGCTGGGACGCCGTCGTCGAACGGATCCCCGGCTTCGTCCGGGCACTCGCCCTGGACCTGCCGGGGCACAACGGCGTGCCGGGGGTCGCCTACGACCACGAGGTCGTGCCCCGCATCGCCGAGTACGTCGCCGAGCGCCTGAACGCGCTCGGCATCCACCGGCCGCACGTCGTCGGGCACGCCCTGGGCGGCGCGGTCGCGCTCGAACTGGCCCGGCGCGTGCCGGTCGCGGCGGTCACCGCGTTGTGCAGCGCGGGTTTCCGCGCGGTCGGGCAGGCGTCGGTCTGCGTCGCGAAGACCCGCGCCCTGCTGCGGGTGGTCTCCGCGTTCGCGCCGCGCACCCGCGCGCGGCTGCTGGCCAAACCGTGGGTGCGCAGGCTCGTCCTGGGTGGCCTGTCGGCCCGGCCGGCCGCGTTGACCACGGCCGTGGCGGACGTGGCCGCGATGGTCGGCAGCGACCTGCGCGCGCTGGTCCGCCACGCCGGCCGCTACCGGTTCCGCGCGTCGGAGGTGGGCGACACCACGCCGGTGAACCTGGTGTGGGCGGCGCGGGACCAGGTGGTGCCGCCGTCCGACGCCGTGCGCGCCCGCCGGGTCCTGCCCGGCGCGCGGCACCTCGTGGTGCCCGAGAGCGGGCACCTGGTGATGCGCGACGACCCGGGCGCGACCGCCGCCGTGATCCACGCGTGCCATCTGAGGTTGCTGCGCGGCAAGTCCACGCGCACCGGCGGGCAGCCGTGAGCGCCAACGTCCGGTAACCGCAAGGGAATTCGAGTCGAAACGACCCTCGAGGAGGGAACCGTCCACAGTCGAACGACGACTACTCAGGTGCCGGAAATCGCTGGAACACAAACCCGCTAAGAGGACTGCTCATGGAAATCACCCCGCAGGCTGACAAGGCGTTCGGCGTGGTCGTGGAGGGTTTCGACGCCGAGACCGCGTCGGCCGAGGACATCGCGGCGCTCAAGAAGGCCGTCTACACCAACAAGATCGCGGTGCTGAAGCACCAGGACCTCTCGCCGCAGCAGTTCCTGGCGCTGGGCAAGCGGCTGGGCCGCACCGCCGAGTACTACGAGCCGGTCTACCACCACCCGGAGGTCCCGGAGGTCTTCGTCTCCTCCAACGTCAAGGAGACCGACGGCTCGCAGATCGGCGTGCCCAAGACCGGCAAGTTCTGGCACTCGGACTACCAGTTCATGCCGGAGCCCTTCGACATCACCATGATCTACCCGCAGGTGGTGCCCTCGAAGAACCGCGGCACGTACTTCATCAACATGGCCACGGCCTACGAGAAGCTGTCGGAGGAGCTGAAGCTCGCCGTCAAGGGCACCACCGCGACGCACAGCGTGCTGCGGTACTTCAAGATCCGGCCGACCGACGTGTACCGGCCGATCTCGGAGATCATCGACGAGGTCAACGCCAAGACCCCGCCGGTGATCAGCCCCACCGCGGTCACCCACCGGCACACCGGCGAGACCGTGCTGTACCTGAGCGAGGGCTTCACGCTGTCGGTCCAGGACGGCGACGGCAACGACCGCGCGGACCTGCTGCACGAGCTGCTGGAGGCCACCGGCCAGCTGGACCGGACCTACGAGCACGAGAACATCCACCTCCAGACGTTCGAGAAGGGCGACATGCTCGTCTGGGACAACCGCACCCTGATCCACCGGGCGCTGCACACGGCCACGCCGGAGCCCGCGGTGTCCTTCCGCGTCACCGTGTACGACGACGAAAACACCGTGGCCTGAGCGGGTTCTCCCTCGCGGGGACCCGGTGGTGTGGTGGCCGCCGGGTCTTCCGCGTCCTTGACGAGCACAGCAAGAACGGGAGTGTCCATCGTGGCAGGGTTGACAGCGGCGAGGATGAGAGCGGATGTCGCCGAGTTGCTGCACCGCGACCCGGACGAGGGCTTCGACGCGGACGACCTGTTCGCCGCGGGCCTCGACTCGGTGCGGTTGATGACGCTGGTCGAGCGGTGGCGGGAGGCCGGGGCCGAGGTCGACTTCGTGCGCCTGGCCGAGCGCCCGACGCTCGCCGACTGGCTCGCGCTGCTGGTGGGCCAGGATGTCTGAGGTGCTGCGGCTGGGCGCCGCGCAGGAGGGGATCTGGACCGGTCAGCAGTTCGACCGGGCCAGCCCCGCCTTCAACACCGCCGAGTACGTCGAGGTCCGCGGCGCGGTGGACGTGCCGCTGCTGGTCGACGCCCTCCGCCGGGTGGTCTCCGAGGTGGACGCGCTGAACGTCGAGTTCGGCGAGGACGCCGAGGGGCGGCCGTTCCAGCGCTTCCGCGAACGGCCCTGGTCGGTGGACGTGGTCGAGGTGGCCGACGAAGCCGAGGCGCTGGCGTGGATGCAGGCCGACCTGGCCACGCCGGTGGACCTGGAGAACGAGGTCGTGTTCCGGCACGCGGTCCTCCGGCTCGGCCCCGAGCACTTCCTGTGGTACCACCGGGTCCACCACATCGCGCTGGACGGGTACGGGCTCTCGCTCGTCGCCCGCCGGGTGGCCGAGGTCTACACCGCCCTGGTGGACGGCTGCGAGCCCGCGGAGCACACGTTCGGCTCGCTGGCGTCGGTGGTCGCGGAGGACCAGTCCTATGTGGACTCGGGGAAGCCGGAAGCCGCCCGTGAGTATTGGATGTCCAAGGCGGCGGGGCGGTCGGAGCCGGTGGTCCTGGCCCGGCGTGCGGGGAAGCTCGCCCGGTCCGTGCACCGCGTGACCGCCGACCTGGACGCGGACGATGTCGTGGCTCTGAAGAACGTCGCCACGAGCGCTGGCGCGATGTGGAGCGAGGCCGTCACGGCGACTTTCGCCGCCTATCTGCACCGGATGACCGGCGCGGACGAGCTGACCCTGGCGTTGCCGGTGATGTCCCGGCTGGGCTCGGTGTCGCTGCGCGTGCCGTGCATGGTGACCAACGTCGTGCCGCTGTGGGTCACGGTCGAGGAGGGCGCCACCCTGACCGACCTGACCGCACAGGTGGCCGCCGAACTCCGGGCCGCACGGCCGCACCTGCGCTACCGGTACGAGCAGCTGCGGCGGGATCTGAAGCTGGTGGCCAGCGAGCGCAAGCTGTTCGGGCCGTCGGTCAACATCATGCCGTTCGACTACGACCTCCGCTTCGCGGGTCACCGGGCCGTGGTGCGCAACGTCAGCGCCGGGCTGGTGGAGGACCTGGTCGTCCACGTGTACGACCGCGCGGACGGCAGCGGGCTGCGGATCGTGCTGGACGCCAACCCGAACTGCTACGACCTCGACGAGCTGACCGAGCACCTGACCCGCTTCCGGGCGTTCCTGCGGGCCGTCGCCGCAGCTCCGGACACCCCGGTCGCCGACACCGACCTGCTGCTGCCCGGCGAGCGCGAGCGCCTGCTGGGGGAGTGGAACGACACCGCCGCGCCGCTGCCCGCCGTGACCGTGCCGGAGCTGTTCGAGGCCCAGGCCGCCGCGACCCCCGACCGCACGGCCCTGGTCGCCGGCGACGCCACCCTCACCTTCGCCGAGCTGAACGCCCGCGCGAACCGGCTGGCCCGCCTGCTGGTGGCGTGCGGGGCGGGTCCCGACCGGTACGTGGCGATGCTGCTGCCCCGCACGTCCCAGTCGATCGTGGCCCTGCTGGCGGTGCTGAAGGCGGGCGCGGCCTACGTGCCGATCGACCCGGACCACCCGGCACAGCGCATCGCGGCGACGCTCGCCGACAGCAAGCCCGTCGCGGTGCTCACCACCGAGGCCCTGTGGCGCGTGGACACCCCGGCCCGCCTGGTGTTCATGGACACCGAGCCGGCGTTGCTGTCCGATGTGGACCTTCTGAGGAGCGCACGCCCGGACAACGCCGCCTGCCTGATCTACACGTCCGGCTCCACCGGCACGCCCAAGGGTGTCGTCATCGAGCACCGCGGCCTGGTGAACCTGTTCCACCACCACCGCGACACGATGATCCGCCCGGAGTCCGGCGGCCGGGTGCGCAAGGCCGCGCTGTCGGCGTCGCTGTCCTTCGACACGTCCTGGGAAGGCCTGCTGTGGCTGCTGGAGGGCCACGAGCTGCACTTCATCGACGACGACCGCCGCCGCGAGCCCGCCGCCATGCTGGACTACGTCGACCGGCACGGCATCGACTTCATGGACATCACGCCCACGTACGCCGAGGAGCTGCTCGCGGCGGGGTTCCTGGACCGGCATCGACCGGCCGTCCTCGCGTTGGGCGGCGAGGCGACCGGACCCGCGTTGTGGAGTGCTTTGCGGGACGCCGGCATGTCCGTCTACAACCTGTACGGCCCCACGGAGTGCACGGTCGACACCCTGTGGTGCCGGTTGGTCGACAGCCCCGAGCCGATCGTGGGCCGACCGCTGGCCAACACCCGTGCGTACGTGCTGGACGCGGCCCGTCGGCTGGTGCCGCCCGGGGTGGTGGGCGAGCTGCATTTCGGCGGTGCCCCCGTGGCGCGCGGCTACCACGACCGGCCCGAGTTGACCGCCGAGCGGTTCGTGGACGACCCGTTCGGGCCGCCCGGCGCGCGGATGTACCGGACCGGGGACCTCGCCCGGTGGCGGGCGGACGGCACGGTGGAGTTCCTTGGCCGCGCGGACGACCAGGTCAAGATACGCGGGTTCCGGATCGAGTCCGGCGAGGTCGAAGCGGTCCTGGTCGGGCACCCCGCGGTCACGCAGGCCGCCGTGGTGCCGCGCGAGGACACGCCCGGCCTGCTGCGGCTGGTGGCGTATGTGGTCGGTGACGACGTGGAGCCCGCCGAGCTGCGCCGGTACGCCGCCGAACGCCTGCCCGACTACATGGTGCCGCCCGCGTACGTCCCGCTGGAGCGCATCCCGCGCACCACCAACGGCAAGCTGGACCGGGCGGCGCTGCCCGCGCCGGACCTGTCCGCGACGGTGGCCGGCCGGGTGCCGCGCGACCACCGCGAGGCCGTGCTGTGCGGGTTGTTCGCGGAGCTGCTGGGCCTGCGCGAGGTGGGCATCGACGACGACTTCTTCTCGCTGGGCGGGCACTCGTTGCTGGTGGCCCGGCTGATCGGCCGGGTGCGGGCGGAGTTCGGCGTCTCCATCGGCATCCGGACGGTGTTCGAGGCCCCGACCGTGGCGAAGCTCGTGCCGAAGCTGGGGACCGATCCCGGCGGCTCGTTCGACGCGGTCCTGCCGCTGCGGACGGGCGGCAGCGGTCCTGCCCTGTTCTGCGTGGCCCCGGCGACCGGGCTGGCGTGGTCGTTCGCGGCGCTGTTGGCGCACCTGCCGGACCAGCCGGTGTACGGACTTCAGCCGGTCGAGGAGTTCGCGTCGGTCGCGGAGATGGCCGCATGCTTCGTGCGGCAGGTGCGGGCTGTCCAGCCCGAAGGGCCATATCGGGTGCTCGGCGCGTCCTTTGGTGGGCTCGTTGCGCACGAGATGGCGGTGCAGCTGACCGAGGCCGGCGAGACCGTCGAGCTGGTGGCGTTGCTGGACTCCTTCCCGTTCCCGGCTGAGTGGCGGGACCTGCCGCCGGCCGGGGACGACGAGGTGGCGGCGCTGCTGGGTGACCTGGACGTGACCGAGTTCGCCTTGGTGCGCAAGGCGTTCGCGCGCAACTCGGCGTTGGGCTTCGCGTGGACGCCCCGGCGGTTCGACGGACCTGTGCTGCTGTTCGAGGCGACCGAGGGCAAGACACCGGACTGGCCGGGACCTGCGAGCTGGGAGTCCCATGTGGACGGTGTGACCGTGCACCGGTTGGTCACCACGCACAACGGCATGGTGACGGCTCGGGCGTTGGCCTGGGTGGGCGCAGTGCTGGCGTTGTCGGGCGAGCTGCGGAGGGTGTCGTGAACCGGGAGTGGTTAGGCCTGGGCGCGGTGCTCGCCGCGACCTTCATGACCCAGGTCGACGGGTTCGTGGTCAACGTGGCCAGCCCGTCCATCCAGCGGGACCTGTCGGCGGGGTTCGACCAGATCCAGTTCGTCGGCGCGGCCTACGTGATCGCGTTCGGCGCGCTGCTGGTGACGGGCGCGCGGCTGGGCGACCGGGTCGGGCACCGGACGGTGTTCCTGTGGGGTGTCGCCGGGTTCACGGTGACGTCGCTGCTGTGCGGGATCGCGCCCTCGGCCGACCTGTTGATCGTCGCGCGGTTCCTCCAGGGCGCGACGGCCGCGTTCATGGCGCCGCAGGTGCTGGCGATCATCCGCGCGACCGTGCCGGACGAGGAGCGTCGGGCCACCGCGATCAGCGTGTACGGGGTGGTGATCGGGCTCGGCGTGATCTGCGGCATCGCGGGTGGCGGCGTCCTGGTGGACCTCGACCTGTTCGGTCTGGGGTGGCGGCCGGTGCTGCTGGTGAACGTGCCCATCGGGGTGGCGATCCTGGCGTTGGGCCGGGTGCTGCCGGGCGGGACGGCGGGCGCGCCGCACCGGCTGGACCTCGTCGGCGCGGCCCTGACCTCGGTGGCGCTGCCCGCCCTGCTGGTGCCGCTGGTGTTCGGGGCGGACGGCGCAGGGTGGCTGTGGCTCGGGCTGCCGCTGGCGGCGGTGGTCGCCGCGGTGCTGGTGGTGCAGCAGCGGGCCTTGCACCGGGCCGGTGGCGAGCCGCTGTTCCCGCCGCGGGTGGTGACCGTGCCGGGGATGCCGCTGTCGCTGCTGACCGTGCTGTCGCTGTTCGCCACGAACTCCGGGCTGTTCCTGGTGTTCACGTACTACTCGCAGACCGGGCTCGGGCTCTCGCCGCTGGCCGCCGGCCTGGTGTTCGTGCCGCTCGGGTTCGGCTTCTCGCTGGGGTCGGCGGTGACCAAGCGGTTGAGCAAGCGGGTGTCGTGGCCGATCGCGGCGGTGGGCTGCGGGATCTTGTCGGCGGTGCTGGTGGGTGCGGCGCTGGCGACCCGGCTGCCGTCGTCGGCGCAGCCGGTGACGCTGCTGGTGGTGATCTTCTTGGCCGGGTTCGGGCAGGGGCTCGTGGTCGCGCCGCTGGTCGCGGGGATCTTGAGCCGGGTGCAGCCGGGGGATGCCGGGGCTGCGTCCGGGATGGCGACCACGGTGACGCAGTTCGGGCTGGCGTTGGGCGTGGCCGTGGTGGGCGCGTTCTACCGGGTGGTGCTCGGTGCCACGCCCGGTGATCCCGGGGTGCCGTTCGGTGATCACGCCTTGGCCTTCACGGCTGCTTCGGCTTTGTTGGCCTGCACTTCCGGGATGACCGGACTGCTCGGCTACCGGCTGCACCGGCCGGGGGCCGGCCTCCGGCCCCCGGATCGATTGTCCCACGAGGTACCGACGAAAACGGCCGAAGTGGAACCCGAGGCGGCGGCACCGGTCGTCGTGTCAAGCACTCAGAGGAGGACCGGATGAACCTCAAGCGATTGCCGCTGGCGGTCGTCGGGCTGGTCGCCGCGGCGGCCTGTTCCACGGCGACGGCGGGCAGCACCGACCAGGCGGGTGGCGCGCAGAGCGGCTACCCCGTGACCATCTCCAACTGCGGCAAGGACTACACCTACCAGAAGGCGCCCAGCCGGGTCGTCGTCATGAACGGCGGCTCGGTCGCCGAGGTGTCCGCGCTGCTCGAACTCGGGCTCGGGGACAAGGTCGTCGCCAACGCCCAGTCCTACGGCGCGTCCGAGGTGGACGGCCGGGTGGATGCGATCAAGAAGCTGCCCACCGGGGACATCAAGCTCAACGACCTCTACGACATCCCGCGCGAGGCGATGATCGGGCTCAACCCCGACTTCGTCATCTCCACCTACGACGGCGGCTTCCGCGCCGAGGCCGGGTTCGCCACCCGCGACGACCTGGCCGCCGTCGGCGCGAACACCTACGCGCCCGCGTCCTCCTGCGGCGCGGTCGGCACGGTCACCGGCAAGCCCTCGGTCGAGGACAGCTACGCGCTGCTGCGCGACCTGGGCAAGATCTTCGGCGTGTCCGACAAGGCCGAGAAGGTCGTCGAGGACGCCAAGAAGCGCATCGCCGACGTCGAGGCCAAGACCGCGAAGCTGCCCAAGCAGAACGCGATGCTCATCATCCCGGGCATGGCGATGGGCGGCGAGTTCAGCTCGGTCGGCGGCAACGGCATCTGGAACGACATCTTCGCCAAGGCCGGCGCGGTCAACGCGTTCGAGGGCGCGACCCAGGACCTGTTCGCCAACCTGTCCGCCGAGCAGGTCGCCAAGGCCGACGTGGACGTGCTGGTCGTGGTGAACTACATGTCCGAGGACCCCAAGGCCGACGCCCAGAAGCTGTTCGACCGGTTCCCGCAGTGGGACGCGGCGAAGGACAAGCGGTTCGTGGTGCTGTCCGACTCGGTGTACCTCGGGCCCAGCAACCACCTGGCGGTCGAGGCCATCGCGAAGGCCGCCCACCCCGGGGCGCTCTGATCACCATGACGATGGTGTCCCGCCCCGCGGTGTCCCGGCCGGCCCCACCACCGCGCCGCGCCGCGACCAGACCGGCGCCGCTGCACGGCGCGCCGCTCTCGCTGTGCCTGCTGGTGCTGGGTGTGGTGCTGGTCGTGGTGGTGCTGGTCGCCGCCGCGGTCGGCTCGGTGCCGGTGTCCGTGGGCGACACCTGGCAGATCGTGTGGGGCCACCTCACCGGCGCCGACCCCGGCGTCAACCCGGCGCACGAGCAGATCGTGTGGACCTTCCGCGTCCCGCGCGTCCTGCTCGCCGCGCTGTGCGGCGCCGGGCTCGCGGTCGCCGGTGTCGTGTTGCAGGCGCTGGTGGCCAACCCGCTGGCCGACCCGTTCATCCTCGGTGTGTCCGCGGGCGGTTCGGTCGGCGCGGTCGCCGTCATGGCGCTGGGCGCGGGCGCGCTGGGCGGCCTCGGCGTGTCCGGGGCGGCGTTCGCGGGCGCGATGCTCGCCGTGGCGCTGGTGTTCGCGCTCGGCCAGCAGCGCGGGCGCCTCAACCCGGTGCGGCTGGTGCTCGCCGGGGTCGCGGTCAGCTACGTGTTCACGTCCGTGACGAGCCTGTTGCAGCTCCAGACCTCGCCGAACAACATGCGGCAGATCATGTTCTGGCTGCTGGGCAGCGTGGCCGGCGCGCGGTGGGACCAGTTGCAGGTGGCCGGAGTGGTGGTGGTCGGCGTGACGCTCGTGCTGACGCTCTACGGGCGGCAGCTCAACGCGCTCGTCACCGGTGACGAGTCGGCGACCGCCCTCGGCGTGGACGTCAAACGCCTGCGGGTGGTGGTGATCGTGCTGACGTCCCTGCTGGCCGGCGTGCTCATCGCGGTCGCGGGCGGCATCGGGTTCGTCGGGCTGATGGTGCCGCACCTGGTGCGGATGGCGTTCGGCGTGGACCACCGCAGGGTGCTGCCGATCTCGGCGCTCGTCGGCGCGGTCTACCTGGTCGCGGTGGACCTGCTGTGCCGCACGGTGGACCCGCCGAACGAACTCCCGCTGAACATCCTGACCGCCCTCTTCGGCGCGCCGTTCTTCATCTGGCTGATGCGGCGGGATCGGAGCCTTTCACACTCATGAAACTCCAATTGAGACAAGTCAGCGTCACCATCGGCGGCACGCCGATCCTCCACGACGTCGACCTCGACGTCGCACCCGGCGATTTCGTCGGGCTGCTCGGACCGAACGGCAGCGGGAAGTCCACGTTGCTGCGCACGGTCTACCGCTCGATGCGTCCGACCGGCGGCACCGTGCTGCTCGGCGGGGAGGACGTCTGGTCGCTGTCCGCCCGCGTCGCCGCCCGGCGGACCGCGGCCGTCCTCCAGAACAGCCCGACACCCGCGGGCCTGACCGTCCGGGAGGTCGCCGCGCTCGGCCGGACGCCGCACAAGGGCATGTTCGACCGGGAGAACCGCGAGGACCAGGACATCGTGGCCGACGCGCTGGAGCGCACCGGGATGCTCGGCCACGCGGACCGGATCTACGGGTCGCTGTCCGGCGGCGAGCGCCAGCGGGTGCTGCTGGCGCGGGCGCTGGCCCAGCAGCCGCAACTGCTGGTGCTCGACGAGCCGACCAACCACCTGGACATCCGCGCCCGGTTCGAGCTGCTGGAACTGGTGCACACGCTGGGCGTGACCACGCTGGCCGTGCTGCACGACCTGGACCTGGCGGTCCGCAGCTGCCACCGCCTGGTGGTGCTCGACGGCGGCCGGATCGTCGCGTCCGGACCGGTGCTGGAAGCCCTCACGCCGGACGTGCTGTCCGCCGTTTTCGGTGTCAAGGCGGTGACGGAGCGCCATGACGACGGAGTCGTGCGGGTCACGTACGGCGCCCGTCCGCTCGCTAAAGCAGGATGACCGTCCGCCTATAGATCGATCCGCCGCGACTATTGCGCAAAGTCGGGCCACCGGTGATCCGGCGGCCCGACTTCGTGATGTCCGGAACGCACGGTTTCGAACACGGTGGCGTACCACCCGGTACAGCGCTGAACCGGGTGGTACGGAATCGGCAGTCCGTCGATTTTGGGGCGGATGCGCGGCTTTCGCCGGCGGTGCCGGGGTGGTGCGGGGTCATGCGGGGCGGGCGGGGTCGTGTCGGGTCGTGCGGGGATCCCCTCGGGGTGCGGGGTGCCCGATCGCGGGTCACTCCGAGCGCGGCCCGGGCGGTTCCCCGTCGGCGTCGGGGGCCGGCGGCACGCGTGCCAGCACCGCCTCGGCCACGTCCGGCCACACGACGGCGGCCGACAGCCGGACCCGTCGGGTCACCGCGGCGGCGCGGTCCAGCCACCGCGCGCACGCGCCGCACCGGTCCAGGTGCTCCTCCGCGAACCGTTCCGCGTCCGGCGGCCCGGATTCCCCGTCCAGCCGCGCGCTCAACGCCTGGCGAATGTCGTCGCAATCCACGGACTAGTAGTCGCCGGTCCTCCCCGGATGGTTCCAACACATTCTGGTCAACGCTGTGAAGACCCCTTGAATGTGGCTTGAGCGCGTTCTCAGGAGCATTTTCCCGGGCTAGCCTCGGAATCATGTCGGAAACACCGGGGGACGACCCGACCACCGCCCTTCTCCTCGCCGTCGGACGCGGTGACCGCGCCGCCGCGGACCCGTTCATCCGCACTACCCAGCGTGACGTCTGGCGATTCCTGGTCTACCTCGTCGGGCACGCCGACGCTGAGGACCTGACCCAGGAGACCTTCGTCCGCGCCCTGGGCAGCGCCGCCGGCTTCACCGGCCGCGGCGGCGCCCGGACCTGGCTGCTGGCGATCGCCAGACGGGTCGCCGCCGACCACTTCCGCGCCGCCGCCACCCGCCCCGCGATCGCCTCCGACCAGGACTGGCAGGCCGCCGCGGACCGCTTCGGCGCCCAGCACCTGCCCGGCCTGGACGACACGGTCGCCATCAAGCTGGCCGTGCGCACCCTGTCCGGGGACCGCCGCGACGCCTTCGTCCTGACGCAGGTCGTGGGCCTGGGCTACGCCGAAGCCGCCGCGGTGTGCGGCTGCCCGGTGGGGACGATCCGGTCACGCGTCGCGCGTGCCCGCCGCGACCTGGTGTCCGTCCTGGCCCCGGCGGTCGTGCGTCCGCAGGCCGCCGGCTAGGCCGGGTGGACCTGCCGCGGAGGTCCGCACGGCGGTCCCCCGTTGCCCTGCTCGGGTTGGGAAAAGTTGCACACCGCAGTGACTTCCCGTTGGTTCTTGACGACCGTCCTTTTCCTGTGGAAAAGTCCGGAGCCAACCCGCCCCCGTTGATCTGGACAACAGTCTGATATCTGCGGTAGGAATCGGTTTCACAGGTGGTGGAGCCGGTAGCCCGGTTGTGTTGAACGCTGCGTCGTGAAATATTCTCGCCTTCGGGGTTGGGGGCGGCGGCACCACCACGAGAGGTTGTCGCCAACTGCGTGCAGGAACGCCGCCGGCGCAGGGTTTGAACTTACTGGGGAGTTAACCGTGCTTGAACGAACATGGCCCGGAACAGGGCAGCACCGTCAACCCGGGACACGTCGGTCCGCATTACGTGCGGGCAGCCCCTCAAGCACGCGCAGGTCGAGCTAGTCGGAACGGGGGCCAGCAGTGAACCCCTCCGCCGCCGCACGTCCTCCCGCACGCGGTGTCCTGCCGCTGCCCGCGCCACGCCTGGCGATGGGCGTGGTCACCGCGGTCTTCGCGTGCATCAGCCTCATCGGCTTCCTGCACGTCCTGCTCCTGCCGGTGGGCGCCGGCGCGATCGCACTGTCCTTCGTGTGCATCGCCGCGCTCATGGCCATGCAACTCTTGTGGTACGCCCGGGACAACGGCCGCCTCCGCAGTCCTCTCGGGTACGGCGTCCTGGCGGCGCAGGCGTGCCTGGTGTACCTGCCGATCCTGCTGTTCGGCCAGGCCTGGGTGGGCATGCCGGGCTTCCTCGCGGGCAGCGTCCTGCTGGTCCTGCGCTCCGTCGCGGCGTGGACGGCTTTCAGTGCGATCGTCGTCTCGATGGGCGCCATCCAGTGGCTGTTCACCGCGGCGCCCATCGACATGCTCTACACCGCGATCTCGACGGTCACCACGGGTCTGGTGGTCTACGGCCTGTCCCGGTTGACCGCGCTGGTCGCGGAGGTGCAGGCGAGCCGGGCCGAGATCGCCCGCATGGCGGTGTTGCAGGAACGCCTGCGCTTCGCCCGCGACCTGCACGACCTGTTGGGGTACAGCCTCTCCGCGATCGCGCTGAAGATCGAGCTGGCGCACCGGCTGATCGAGAAGTCGCCGAAGGAAGCGGGTGACCAGCTGCTGGAGATCCTGGAGATCTCCCGCCTGGCGCTGTCGGACGCGCGGACCGTCGCGAGCGGCTACCGGGAACTGTCCCTGGAAGAGGAGTGCCGCTCGGCGGTGTCGGTGCTGGAGGCCGCGGACATCCACGTGGAGCTGGACTCGGACCACATCGACCTGCCGGTGCAGGTGAGCACGGTGCTGGCCACCGTCCTGCGCGAGGGCGTCACGAACCTGTTGCGGCACAGCAAGGCCAAGAACTGCCACATCACCATCAGGCAGACCCAGGACACCGCGTCGCTGGAGATCGTCAACGACGATCTGGCCGAACGGAAGCGGCGGGCTCCTGGGAGTGGGCGGGGTGGGTTGCAGAACCTGTCCGTGCGGGCCAAGGAGATCGGTGGGTCGGTGTCGGTTGAGCACTCGCCGGACGAGTTTCGGTTGAAGGCTGAGGTGCCGTTGCGGTATGACCGGCATGCGGCTGCTCGACGCGCTGAGTCTGATGCCGCTTCGGGAGCTTTGGACGCTTCAAGCTGAGCGCTTCGCTCTCTGGGACGCGCTGGCGCGCTCTTAGGCGGTCGCGCTGCGCGCTCTAGAGCGCCTGCCGGCGGGCGAACCACCGATGGGGGGTGAAGGGCGTCGGTTCCCCCACCGCATGGCCCGGCGGAGCCAACCACAGATCGCCCCGGGTGCCGCGAAAATTTTGGCTCGTTCCTCGCAAAAATTTTGGCTGCACCCGGGGCGATCTGTGGTAGCCCTTCGGGCGGGCCATACGGTGGGGGAACCGAGGCCCTCCACTTGTAGGTGACACCTACCGCGCGCTGCGCGTGAAGAGCAGCGCGCTGCGCGCGAAGAGCAGCGCGCTGCGCGCGGAGGGGAGTGGGCGGGCTCGGTGAACCTTCGGCGAAGGCTTGCGGTCGGGTGGCGGTCTGAGGTCTGAACGCAAAAGTGCCCGGAGTCCTGCCCCCTGATCGGGGAGGGCTTCGGGCTCGTGCGCTGTGTCCTTTGTGGACTGGTGTGTCTCAAATGGTTGGAGCGCCGAAGCGCTGGTGGGTGGGTGTGTCGGGGGGATATGCGCTCTACAGCCAGCCGGCCTCGCGGGCTATGCGGATGGCGTCCACCCGGTTGCGGGCGTTGAGCTTGTTGATGATCGTTGTCACGTAGTTCCGGACCGTGCCCACGGACAGGAACATCTGTGACGCTATGTCGACAGCTTGCAGGCCTTCCGCAGTAAGGCGGAGAACTTCTGTCTCGCGTGCGGTAAGGGGGGACTCCGCACTGTCCCATGCGGACATCGCCAGCTGGCTGTCCACGACCCGCCGACCGGCGGCGACGCTGCGGATGGCGTCGGCCAGCTCGGTCGGCGGGGCGTCCTTGAGCAGGAAACCCGTTGCCTTGGCGGACAACGCTCGGCGGAGGTTGCCTGGTCTGCCCAGACCCGTGAGGATCAGGGTTCGGATTTCCGGGCAGGCCGCGTGCATCTCGCTCAGGGCGGTCAGGCCGTCCTTGCCGGGCAGGTCTATGTCGATGACAGCCACGTCCGGGCGGACCTTCTGGGCGGTGGGCAGGATCTCCGTGCCCGAGGAAACCTCTGCCACCACTTCGATGTCGGGCTCCAGGTTGAGCAACGCGACGAGCGCGCCCCGGACCATGTGCATGTCCTCGGCCAGCATCACCTTGATCAACTCGGCAACCCCCTAAGCCGCGCGTGTGACCGGTTGTACCACGCCGCGGCAAGCATGATGTACAACCGTTTCCTGCTCCGGCAGGGGATTTAAGCAAGATGTCAGCGGTGTCGCAGACACCCTCACATTCCGTGCACGGCCGAGTACGGTTCGTCGTAGTAGGTGTCCGGGTAGCCGACGGCGAACTCGGCGACGCTCACCTCCGCCGGCCAGTCCAGGCCCAGCGCTGCGGCGGAGGTGTCGTCGTCGCCCATCGCCAGTGCGCATGCCGCCAGGCCCAGGTCGGTGGCGACCAGGTACAGGGTCTGTTGGAGGACGCCGACGTGCTTGAGGGTGGTGGCGTAGGAGATGCCGTCGAACACCCACGCCACCCGGTCCATGCGTGTGGTGATCGTGAGCAGCGCGGGTGGTGGGCGGCGGGTGCCGGTGGCCACGCGGGCGCCGTCCAGGACCTCGTCCACTGCCGACGGGGTGTCGTCGACGAGGGTGAGTGTGTGGTCGGTGGCCGAGTAATGGTAGATGCCGCGGGGGAGGTCCGGGCAGCGGTCGGCGGTCAGGTACAGCTCCAGTTCGTACAGGGAGCCTGCGCCCGGGTACGGCCGCCTGGTGACCTCGTAGCGGGTGCCGCCGGGGCCGTCCACCTCCTGGCGGGAGCGGACGGCTGCCGCTCGGTGCAGGAGTTCGCCCAGTTGGGCGGCTGTGGGGGACTCGGCGGTGAAGGCCCGTGTGGATCGCCTGGTCTCGATGGCCTCGGCGAGGGTCATGCGGGTTGTTGCGGCTTTGGGGCGGGGGAGGGGGAAGCGGCGGCCTGGTGGGGTGGGTTTGGCTGCTGGTGGGGCGGGGACGGTGTCGACGTGGCGGAAGGTTGCGCCTGCTGGTTCGTCGTGGCGGCCCAAGCGGCTTCGGGAGTGGAACATGAGTTCGTACGGGGACCACGAGCGCAGGGCTGGGTCGTGGTCTTCGTCGAACGTGCCGTTCTCGGCCACGACGACCATGCCGGCGCCGATGAGGTAGGCGACGATCTCTCGCACCAGCGGGACCGGCAGTCCCACGCGCCTTGCCACCTCGGCGACGGTCGTGGGGCGGGCCAGGGCCGCGATCACCGCGGAGGCCTGCGGGCGGTGCAGGACCACGCGGTGGTGCGAGAGCGGGGACTCCTGCACCAGTTCGCCGTCGCGTTGGCGGGCCAGGGCGAAGCGGGACAGGCGGACCGGGTGGTCGGGGGGCACCTCCGGCAGTTCCAGCACCCCGTGCGGGGAGACCGGTTGGGCGGACAGCAGCGGGATCGCGGAGTCGCGCGAGCCCAGGGACCGGACGACGCGGCCGGGCAGCCTGTCCAGCAGGCCGTGCAGCTCGTCCTGGTCGAGTCCTTCGACGTTGCCGAGAGCGACCGGCCCGAAGGTCATGCGGTGCAGGACCTCCTCGATCGCCCGCCCCGGCGGATCGAGGGTCACGTCGCCCCAGCGGGCGAGGATCGTCAGGCTGCCGTCCTCTGCCGTCTCGATGGCCACGTCGTCCCGGAAGGACCACAGCGAGAGGCTCGCTCCGGGTGGTGGCGCGTCGGCGTCGGATCGCAATGTGTGCTCCTTGGCGGTCACGCGGTGGGGGCCGCATGTCTCCGCATCACACGAACAGTGGTATCGGGTTGAGGCGCTCGTAGGCCGTGGGGCGGTCCAGCCTGCCGAGCTTGACGGGGACGTCGAACAGACGTCCGGGTGCGAACCGCGCCCAGAAGCCGCGCATCCCCGGCACGATCGCCTTCACGACGGGGAGCCCGACGTCCGGGCGGGTCTGGTCGAGCACCATGACGTTGAGACCAAGGGTTTCGAGCTCGTGTTGCAGCGTGGTGACGTCGTGGTGCAGGTCGTCGGTCGGGGTGTGCCGGTAGTGCGCGCGCGTCCGGGGGATCACCTCGGGGTCGGGGCGCAGCCAGGGGTCGCCCGCCCAGGTCGCGGTGCGCCACCAGCGCACGGCGTCCGGGTCGGTCCAGCCGTACTCGTCGCGGTCGTCGCGCGCGTCGACCACGGCGGGCAGCAGCTGGTTCATCTCGGTGAGCGCCCGCACCAGGGCCACGGCCGGGTCGGGGTGTGCCCCGAAGCCGAACATGACGTCCTCGCACCGCTTGTCGGTGCGCCGGGACAGCGCCGCCATCGTCGGGATGCCGACGTCCGACGACACGTCCAGCACCCACACCTCGCGGTGCAGGCCCGCGTACACCTCGCGCAGCTCGTCGATCCAGCGGTCGCCGAAGCTGTCGAGGTCCACCGCCGGGGCTTGAGTGCGGTTGTACCACCACAGCGCCACGGCGTCGCGCTCCACCAGTTCCAGGAGCCCTTGCAGCAAGGCGTCTTCCAGGCTGGCGCCGGCGGCGTTGCCGTTGGAGTCGGCGTTGAGCGAGGCTCCACCGTGCCGCGCGGGCACGTCGAAGTACAGCATGGACGTGGGCAGGAGGCGGTGGCGCTGCTCGGTGAGCGACCACACCGGGGTCCAGGTCGTCTCGGCGGTCTCGTCGAAGGGCGCGCAGACGTACTGGAACGGGGAGCACGTTGCGTTCCAGAGCTCCCGGTCGGCGTACTGGCGGTCGTCGAACAGCAGGCACTCGTTGGGGTGGATCGCGTTCTCGAGGTCGGCGAACCTGCCGGTGACGGTGGGCTCGTCGCCGTGGAAGTACGCGCTGTGCCGCTCGACGGCCTCGCACAACGCGCTCACCTCGGCGTGCAGCGGGGTCACGCCCTTGCCGCCGTTCTCGGCGCGCAGCGCGGACCGCATCTGGTCGGCGTCGCGCCGGGTGGTCAGGGCGAGGTTCGGGCCGGAGCGGAAGGAGTTGAGGAACGCCGGGCCGCGGTCGTCGCGGGTGATCTCCTTGACCACGCCGGTGACCGGGCTGACCAGGTGCCCGTGTTCGGCCAGCACCTGCTCGGGCGAGCGGGACCGGTGCCCGCCGCCGGTGCGCGAGGCCTTCTTGCGGCTCTGGAGGGTCACCGGCCGGAAACCCCGGTCCCGCACCAGGTCCGGGTCGCCGCACGCCGGGCACTGCGGCCGGGCGCGCAGCTCGTGGTGCTTGCCGCCCAGGCCCACGCTGTCCAGCGTCCACACCGCGCGCTGCCCCTCGTGGCGCAGGCCCGCCAACCACTTCACCGCTTCCATCGCCACCAGGTTCAGCGCGGCGGTGCGCAGCGGCGGCAGCGACACGTCCGGCGGCACGACTGGGGTGTCCACGAGGGTGCGCAGGCGGGTCTCGGCCTGGCGGTGGCCGCGCAGCCGGTGGGCCAGGCAGTGCCAGCAGCCGGTGCCGGCGGCCGGGTCGAACACCGGACCCAGCCACACCTGCGCGCCACCGGGCTTGGCGAGCAGCCACGGCCGCCCGGAGGCGCGGTGCGCCGCGTCCACGTCGGCCAGCCCCTCCTCCAGGTAGTCGTCGCACAGCACGATCGACAGGTCGGAACCCACCGGGGGAAAGTTCCCCGGCATCCGGGTGACGGTGAGACCGGCGTCGGTCACGGCGCGTACCGCACCCTCGGCGCAGGTGCCGACGGTGATCAGGCCCACCTGCGCGCCGGCGGTGGCGGTCGTGGCGGTGGACGGGTCGACGCCGGCGGCCTCCCAGTAGGCCAGCGACGCCTCGTCCTCGGTGTCGCACGCGGGCCGCACGGTCACCAGGTCGGCTTCCACCAGGCCCATGACGACCGCGCCGACCTCGGCGGGGGACAGCCCGGCCTCGCGCACCAGGGTGGCCAGGTCGCGGCTGCCGTCCAGCAGCGGGGCCACCGCCTCGACGTGCGCACCGCGCACGGAGGTCGCGCCCCGCTCGGAGAGCACGTACACGGCGTCGCCGTGCACCACGTGCGCCCTCAGGTGCCGCTTGAACCCGACCCGCAGCTCCGCTCCGCCACCCGGCATGTGTCCCCCTGCTCGACCAGTGCCGCTCCAGCGGCGCTCCAGCGTGCTTCGAGGCAAGCGTCCCGGCCGGGTCGTGCGTCGGACAAGTGCGCGCGTCACGTGACCCGACGTTGGTTGCTCATGCCGACCCATGAAACGGTCACTATCGGCTCGCCGGCCGTTGGAATAGCGTTGGGGCCCGTCCCGACTTCCCCTCGACCACCACTCGTCGCACGCTCTTCGCCAGGCCGCGGCGGAAATCGCGGTGGATCTGGCTGATTGCGAGGTCCGAAATGACTGCCAACCTGGCCGGGCTCGGTGTCATGTCCCGAGCCGAAAAACTGTCGCTGCTCGCCGCGCTGCTCGAAGCGTCGGAACCGGAACCGGAAATCGGGTTGCTGCCCGGCGCCCCCGTGGTGGCCCCGCGGCGGTCCACCGAAAACCCGCTCGCGGGATTGCGGTTCGAACTGCTCGGCCCGCTCGTGATCCGGCACGACGGGGTGGACGTGGCGCCCAGCGCGCCCAAGCTGCGGCTGATCCTGTCCACCCTGCTGTTCCACGCCAACCAGCCCGTGGGCGCGTCGCTGCTGGTGCGGGAGCTGTGGAGCGGCAACGCGCCGCGCACCGCCCACGCCACCCTCCAGACCTACATGTTCAAGCTGCGCAAGCTGTTCCGGGACGTGCTGGGCATGTCCGTCGAGGACGTCACGCGGGACGTCCTGCTGACCTGCTCGGGCGGCTACACCCTGCGCGTCGACCCCCGGCAGCTCGACATCGTCGAGTTCGACGAACTGGTCACCGCGGGCACCGCCGCCATGCACGCCGGCGACTACGAGAAGGCCGGCGACGACCTGCGCCGCTCGCTCGCGCTGTGGCGCGGCAACGTCCTCCACCAGGGACAATGGGGTCCGCAGCTGCGGGCCCAGGCGGCCCGGCTTGAGGAGCGCCGGTTCTACGCGCACACCACCCGCATCGACGCGGACCTGTGCCTGGGCCGGCACCGGGAGACCATCTCCGAGCTGGCGTCGCTGGTCGTGGAGCACCCGCTGCACGAGTCCGCGCACGCCATGCTGATGATCGCCCTGCACCGCTCCGGCCGGTCGTCCGCGGCGCTGGAGGTCTACATGCGGTTCCGCCAGCGGATGATGGGCGAGTTGGGCATCGAGCCCTCCGAGCGCATCCAGGCGCTGCACGTGGCGCTGCTGTCCACCGACCCGGCGCTGACCGACCGCTCGCTGACCTCCGACATGCTGCTGGACGCCCTGGTGCGCCGCCGCCCCGCGGGCCGTCGCCCGAGTTCCGCCGCTGTTACCGGTTGATTCCCCGCCGGCGATTACCGTCGAATTCACACTCGGTGCGCTGAGGAGGAAACGATGACGACATCGCCCGTGGAGAACACCTCGCTCGGGTTCCGGACATTCCCGAACGACCCGGCCCTGCTTTCCGACGTGCTCCGCCCGTACGCGAAGCCCAAGACCGAATACCTGAAGTCCGCGACGGTGGACGTGGCGAACGGGTTGGCCAGTGCGCAGGGCGAGTTCGCGATCCCCTATTCCTGCTACATCGACGACACCGGTCACCTCAACTCCGTCGAGGTGAACATCTGCTTCAACCAGCTCATGTACTACCTGATCGCCAAGTGCATCCAGGAGGACGCGCTGCCGGCGTTCCGGGCGTGGAGCATGACCGACTACTGGGCCAAGCAGCTGCCGGACATGCTGATCGCCAACTTCAAGTCCAACTTCCGCCGCCCGATCGACTCGTCGTCGTTCAGCGGCGAGGTGTCCTTCGCGGAGTTCAGCGAGCGCAACCGCAGCAAGCCGGTGCAGATCATCGACATGCCGTGGCGGTTCTGGGACGCCAACGGCGGCATCGCGGACGGCGAGGTGCGCATGGCGCTGGTCAACCCGCCCGGGATGCGCTTCCAGGCCGACGCGGCGTGAGCCGCACCCACCCCGACCCCGAGGAGGAACGGTGACCGTTCAGGCGCGCACGCTCGTGGACGTGGTGCGCGGGCACGCCGCCGTGCGGCCCGACGCCGTCGCGGTGGTGTGCGAGGGCCGGCGCGTCGACTACGCCGCCCTGCACCGCGTGAGCAACCAGGTCGCCCGGGGCCTCCAGGCCGAAGGCCTCGGCCCCGGCGACCGCATCGCCTACCTGGGCAAGGAGTCCGAGCACTACTACGAACTCCTGTTCGGCGCGGCGAAGACCGGTGTGGTGCTGGTGCCGATCAACTGGCGGCTGGCCGCCGACGAGGTCGAGCACATCCTGCGCGACTCGGGTACGGCGTTGCTGTTCGTGGACGCCGATTCCGCGCCCACCGCCGAGAAGTTGGCGGCGGAACTGCCGGCGTTGGCCAAGGTGATCGGTCTGGAAGAGCCGGGGTTCACCGCGTGGGTCTCGGCGCAGCCCGACGCCAACGTGCTGGCTCGGGTCACGCCGGACACGCCGTTGGTGCAGATGTACACCAGCGGCACGACCGGCCTGCCCAAGGGCGTGGTGCTTGCGCACCGCAGCTTCTTCGCGGTGCGCAACGCGCTGGCGTCCGAGAGCCTGGACTGGATCGACTGGCGCGAGGGCGACATCAGCCTGGTCGGCATGGCGGGCTTCCACATCGGCGGTCTGTGGTGGGCGACCCAGGGCTTCTCGGCGGGCGTGACCAACGTGGTGATGCGCGAGTTCACCACCGCCGGCGCGGTCGAGCTGATCCGCACGCTCGGCGTGACCACGGCGTGCATGGTGCCCGCGATGCTGCGCCTGCTGCTGGCCGAACCCGGTGTGTCCCGGGAGGACTTCACCACCCTGCGCAAGGTGGTCTACGGCGGCGCGCCGATCTCCGCCGCGCTGCTGGCCCGCTGCGTCGAGGGTTTCGGCTGCGAGTTCGCCCAGATCTACGGCCTGACCGAGACCGGCAACACCGCCATCTGCCTGCCACCCGCCGACCACACCCCGGACAGCGGGCGCATGCAGGCCGCCGGCCGCCCGTACCCCGGGTTCGAGGTCAAGGTCGCCGACGAGCAGGGCAACCCCCTGCCGCCCGGCGAGGTCGGCGAGGTGTGGCTGAAGACCCCGGCCGCGATGCTGGAGTACTGGAACCTGCCCGAGGCCACGGCGAAGACCCTGGTCGACGGCTGGGTCGTGACCGGCGACGCGGGCGTGCTGGACGCGGACGGCTACCTGTTCATCCGCGACCGGATCAAGGACATGATCATCGTGGCGGGCGAGAACGTGTACCCGGCCGAGATCGAGCACGTCATCGGCCGCCACCCGCTGGTCGCCGAGTCGGCCGTGGTGGGCGTGCCCGACGAGCGGTGGGGCGAGGCGGTCCACGCCTTCGTCGTGCCGGTCGAGGGCGCGGAGTTGAGCGAGCGCGAGCTGGCCCTGTACCTGCGGGGCAAGCTGGCCGGCTTCAAGCTGCCGCTGCGGTACGAGTTCATCGCGAAGGTCCCCCGCAACCCCAGCGGCAAGATCCTTCGCCGCGAACTGCGCGAACGCTTCTGGCACGGCCACGAGCGCCGCGTGAGCTGACCCCCGCACGACCCCACCGAACAACCCGCCCCGCTGTCGGCGGCTCCGCCGGCGGCGTGGCGTGCTGCGCCCACCATCCGCAACAACCGGCCCCGCCGTGGAGTGACGTCGATGTCGAACAACGAGGACAAGCTGCTCGACTACCTCAAGCGGACGACCTCGGAACTGCGCGACGCGCGCCGCAGGCTGCGCGAGGCGGAGGAGGCGGCGCGCGAGCCCATCGCGATCGTGGGCATGGCGTGCCGCTTCCCGGGTGGCGTCCGCACCCCCGAGGACCTGTGGGACCTCGTGGCGGGCGGCCGGGACGCGGTGACCGGCTTCCCCGGCGACCGCGGCTGGGACGTGGCCGAGCTGTACGACCCGACGCCGGGCACGCCGGGCAAGTCCTACACCCGCGAGGGCGGGTTCCTGCACGACGCGGCGGAGTTCGACGCCGACTTCTTCGAGATCTCCCCGCGCGAGGCGCTGTCGATGGACCCACAGCAGCGATTGCTGCTGGAGGTGTCGTGGGAGGCGCTGGAGCGCGCGGGTCTGCTGCCCGCGTCCCTGAAGGGCAGTTCCACCGGCGTGTTCGCCGGGATGATGTACCACGACTACGCGGGCAACAACTCGACCGGCGCCATCGCGTCCGGCCGGGTCGCCTACGCGCTGGGCCTCGAAGGGCCGACGATGACCGTGGACACCGCGTGCTCGTCCTCCCTGGTGGCACTGCACCTCGCGGTCCGCGCGCTGCGGTCCGGCGAGTGTTCGCTGGCCTTGGCGGGCGGCGTGACCGTGATGGCCACGCCCGAGACGTTCGTGGAGTTCTCCCGGCAGCGCGGGTTGTCGCCGGACGGCCGGTGCAAGTCCTTCGCCGGCGCGGCGGACGGCGTCGGCTGGGCCGAGGGCGTCGGGATGCTCGTAGTGGAACGCCTGTCCGATGCGCTGCGCAACGGGCACCGGGTGCTCGCAGTGGTGCGCGGCTCGGCGGTGAACCAGGACGGTGCCTCCAACGGCCTGACCGCCCCGAACGGCCCTTCGCAGCAGCGGGTGATCCGGGCCGCGCTGGCGGATGCCGATCTGTCGACGTCCGATGTGGACGCCGTGGAGGCGCACGGCACCGGCACGACCCTGGGCGACCCGATCGAGGCCCAGGCCCTGCTCGCCACCTACGGCCAGGGGCGGTCCGCGGAACGGCCGCTGTGGCTGGGGTCGGTGAAGTCCAACATCGGCCACGCGCAGGCCGCCGCCGGGGTGGCCGGCGTGATGAAGGTGGTCCTGGCGATGCGGCACGGGGTCCTGCCGAGCACGCTGCACGTGGACGAGCCCTCGCCCAAGGTGGACTGGTCGGCCGGCGCGGTGTCGTTGCTGACCTCCCCGGTGGAGTGGCCGGCGGGCGAGCGTCCTCGGCGGGCGGCCGTGTCGTCCTTCGGTATCTCCGGCACCAACGCCCACGTGGTCTTGGAGGAACCGGCGGCCGTGGCACCGGTCGAGGCTGCGACGCCACTTCCTGTTGTGCCGTGGGTGTTCTCCGGCCGCACACCGGCAGCCCTGCGCGACCAGGCCGCGCGTTTGGCGGACGTTCGTGAGTCCTTTGTGGACGTCGGCTTTTCGCTGGCCACTTCCCGGACCACGTTCGACCACCGAGCCGTGAAGGTGGGGCGGACGATCGAAGAGTTGCTGGCCGACAATGGTGTGACGGACGTCGTCACGCCAGGCAAGGTGGCCTTCCTGTTCACCGGCCAGGGCTCACAGCGCCTGGACATGGGACGGGAGTTGCGCGAGTTCCCCGTGTTCGCGGAAGCCTTCGCCGAGGCCTGCGCCGCCGTCGACCCGCACCTGCCCAAGCCACTCGCCGAAGTCCTGCACACCGACGAACTGCACGACACCGGCTACACCCAACCCGCCCTGTTCGCCTTCGAAACGGCCCTGCACCGGCTCTTCACCTTTTGGGGCGTCAAGCCGGACTACCTCGCAGGCCACTCCATCGGCGAGTTCGCAGCGGCGTACGCGGCCGGCGTGTTCACCCTGGAGGACGGGGCCGCACTGGTCGCCGCTCGTGGTCGGTTGATGCAGGCCCTTCCGGCGGGCGGGGCGATGCTGGCGGTCCAGGCGACCGAGGAGCAGGTGACCGACCTGCTCTCCGACGATCTCGCCATCGCCGCCATCAACGCGTCGAACTCCGTGGTCCTCTCCGGCACGGAGGCAGCAGTCCTCGCCGCCGCCGACACCCTCACCACCCGAGGCCACAAGACAAAGCGCCTCACCGTGTCGCACGCCTTCCACTCCCCACTCATGGAACCGATGCTCGACGACCTGCGGAAGGTCGCCGAGGGCATCACCCACCAGGAGCCGAGCGTTCCGCTGATCTCGACCGTTACCGGCAAGCCCTTCACACCCACCCCGGACTACTGGGTGCGCCAAGCCCGCGCCGCAGTGCGGTTCGCGGACGCCGTGGACACCTTGCGGGACAACGGGGTGCGGACGTTCCTGGAGGTCGGCCCGGACGCCGCTCTCACCGCGATGGTCGACTCGAACGACGTCGTCGCCACCACCCGGCGGGAGCGCGACGAGGCCGTGTCCGTCGTGACCGCGCTGGGACGTCTGCACGCCAGGGGTGTCCAGGTGGACTGGCCGGCGTTCTTCCCCGGCGCGTCCCGAGTGGACCTGCCGACCTACGCCTTCCAGCACGAGCGCTACTGGGCCGAGAGCGCGGCGACCAGCGGTGGCGCGGGTCGGCTGGGTCTCGCCGACGCCGACCACCCGCTGCTGGGCGCGGCGGTCGCGCTGCCGGACTTCGACGGTGTCGTGTACTCCGGGCGGCTGTCGACGGGCACGCACCCGTGGCTGGCGGACCACGTCGTCGCCGGCGCGGTGCTGGTGCCGGGCGCGGCCCTGGTGGAGCTGGTCGCGCACGCGGCGGACGCGGTGGGGTGCGCGACCGTGGAGGAGCTGACCACGGTGGCTCCCCTGGTGCTGAAGGACGGCGACGGCGTCCAGCTGCGCGTGCGGGTCGGCGAGCCCGACCCCGCCGGCCGACGCCCGGTCGAGGTCCACTCCCGCCTCGAACGGTCCGACACCTGGACCACCCACGCCCTGGGCACGGTCTCCCCGGCCACCACCACCCCGGACATCGTGGAGTGGCCGCCGACCGACGCCGAGCAGGTCCCGGTGGACTACACCCGCCTGGCGGACCTGGGCTTCGAGTACGGCCCCCTGTTCCAGGGCGTGACGGCGGCCTGGCGACGCGGCGAGGACTACTTCGCCGAAGTCACCCTCCCGACCCCGGACGACCGCTTCGCCCTCCACCCGGCACTCCTGGACGCAACTCTTCACGCCCCGCTGCTGGCCGGCACTGTCGGTACCCCGTGGGACAATGGAACCGGGGGCCGGAGGCCACCAGCCGTCCCCTTCGCCTGGCACGACGTGGCCCTGCACGCCACCGGCGCCTCCACCCTCCGCGTCCACCTCGCCCCCACCGCGAACGGCTGGACCCTCACCGCCACCGACACCACCGGCACCCCCGTCGTCTCGGTCGGCACCCTGGAAACCCGCCCCCTGACCTCCCTGGACCTCCGCCCCACCCACCACGACTCCCTCTACCGCGTGGAGTGGACCCAGGCGTCCGGCTCCCCCTCGGACCACCCCGTGCACCAGGTTCCGGCAGGCGGCGAAGTACACGCAGTCCTGCACGAAACCCTGTCGGTCCTCCAGAAGTTCCTGTCGAGTGACGATGGCACTTTGGTCGTGCAGACCCAGGGCGCGGTGGCACTGCCCGGCGAGGACGTCGACCTGGCCAGCGCCGCCGTGTGGGGCATGGTCCGCTCCGCACAAGCCGAGGCACCGGGCCGGATCATTCTGGTGGACGGCGAAGTCCTGCTGGTCCCGGACGAGCCGCAGGTGGTCGTGCGTGACGGTGTCGCGCACGTGGGCAGGTTGGCGCGGGTTCCGGCGGCGGACAACGAGTTCGGCGGCTTCGGCGATGGCGCAGTGCTGCTGACCGGTGCTTCCGGCGCGCTGGGCGGGGTCATCGCCCGGCACTTGGTGGAGCACTACGGCGTCCGCGACTTGGTGCTGATGAGCCGGAGTGGTGCGCCGGAGCTGGCGGCCGAGCTGGGTGCGGAGTCGGTGGCCTGTGATGTCGCCGACCGCGATGGGCTCACCCGGGTCCTCGACAGCCGCAAGTGGTCGGCCGTGGTGCACGTGGCCGGTGTGCTGGATGACGGTCTGATCGGGTCGTTGACGCCGGATCGGGTCGACAAGGTGTTGCGGCCCAAGGTCGATGCGGCCCAGCTGTTGCACGAGCTGACCGAAGCCCAGCTCATCCTGTTCTCGTCGGCCTCGGGAACGTTCGGCAACGCAGGCCAGGCGAGTTACTCGGCGGCCAACGCCTACCTGGATGCGCTGGCGGGCCACCGTCGGAAGCGAGGCCTCCCGGCGCTGTCGCTGGCGTGGGGCCTGTGGGACGGCGGCATGGCCGGCGAGCTGACGGCCACCGAGAAGCAGAGGCTCAGCCGCGCCGGGATCGAGCCCTTGTCGGTCGAGGACGGACTCAGGCTCTTCGACGCGGCTCTGACCTGCGGCGATGCCACGCTCGTGCCGATCGGCCTGGACCTGGCGAACGTCGACGGCCCCCTCTACCGCGGCCTGGTCCGCCCGAAGACCCGCCGAGCGGTCGCCGCCGCGGACCTCGGGCCGGGTCTGTTCGACAAGGACCGCTTGCTCGCCCTCGTCCGCAGCACCGTGGCCGCGGTCCTGGGCCACCAGGACGCCGAGGCCGTCGACCCGGGCCGCGCGTTCACGGAGCTGGGCTTCGACTCCGTCGCCGCGCTCGAACTGCGCAACCAGCTCGCGACCGCCACCGGCCTCCGCCTCCCCGCGACGCTGACCTTCGACTACCCGAACACCCGCGCGGTCGCCGAGTTCCTCGCCGGCACGACGACCCCCACCGAGCCGACCCGGTCCAAGCAGCGCGACGACGAACCGATCGCGATCGTGGGCATGGCGTGCCGCTTCCCCGGTGACGTCCGCACCCCCGACGACCTGTGGCGCCTGGTCGCCGAGGGACGGGACGCCATCACCGGCTTCCCGACCGACCGGGGCTGGAACCTCGCCGAACTGTACGACCCGACCCGAGGCCTGCCCGGCAAGTCCTACACGCGCGAAGGCGGGTTCCTGCACGACGCGGCGGACTTCGACGCCGAGTTCTTCGGCATCTCCCCGCGCGAGGCCCTGAGCATGGACCCGCAGCAGCGCCTGCTGCTGGAGACGTCGTGGGAGGCGTTCGAGCACGCGGGCATCGACCCGGCGGCGCTGCGCGGCAGTGACACGGGCGTGTTCGCGGGCATGATGTACCACGACTACGAGGGCAACGCGAGCACGGGCGCGGTCGCCTCCGGCCGCGTGGCTTACACGTTCGGGCTGGAAGGCCCGACCCTGACCGTGGACACGGCGTGCTCGTCGTCGCTGGTCGCCCTGCACCTGGCGGCGCAGGCCCTGCGCAACGGGGAGTGCTCGCTGGCGTTGGCGGGCGGCGTGTCGGTGATGGCGACGCCCGAGACGTACGTGGGCTTCAGCCGCCAGCTCGGCCTCTCGCCGGACGGTCGCTGCCGCTCGTTCGCGGGCGCGGCGGACGGGGTCGGCTTCTCCGAGGGCGTCGGCGTGCTGGTGGTGGAGCGGCTGTCCGACGCGCGCCGCAACGGGCACCGGGTGCTCGCCGTCGTGCGCGGGTCGGCGGTGAACCAGGACGGCGCGTCCAACGGGCTGACCGCGCCGAACGGCCCTTCGCAGCAGCGGGTCATCCGGGCGGCGCTGGCGGACGCGGGTCTGGCACCGTCCGATGTGGACGTTGTCGAGGCGCACGGCACCGGCACGACGCTGGGCGACCCGATCGAGGCGCAGGCGATCCTCGCCACCTATGGCCAGGACCGCGAGACGCCGCTGTGGCTGGGTTCGGTGAAGTCGAACATCGGCCACACGCAGGCCGCCGCCGGTGTCGCGGGCGTCATGAAGGTGGTGCTGGCCCTGCGGCACGACCTGCTGCCGCGGACCCTGCACGTGGACGAGCCGTCGCCGAAGGTGGACTGGGCCGAGGGCGCGGTGTCGCTGCTCACCGAACCGGTGCCGTGGCAGCGCAACGGGCACCCGCGCCGGGCCGCGGTGTCGTCGTTCGGCATCTCCGGCACCAACGCGCACGTCGTGATCGAAGAGGCCGACGCCGAACCGCCGACGCCGACCCCCGACCTGCCGGTCACGCCCGTCCTGCTGTCCGCCAAGACCGACGAGGCCCTGGACGCGGTCGCGCGCAAGCTCAAGGACTTCGTCGCGAGCCGAGACGTCCGGGTCGAGGACGTGGCTCGCTCCCTGGCCGGCCGCACCCGGCTGGAGCGCGCGGCGGTCGTGGTCGCGTCCGACCGGGACGACCTGCTCACCGCGCTGGACGGCGTGACCGGCGACGCGGCGGTTCCCGGACGGCTGGCGGTGCTGTTCTCCGGCCAGGGTGCCCAGCGGTTGGGCATGGGCCGTGAGCTGCGCGTTTTCCCGGTGTTCGCGCGGGTCTTCGACGAGGTGTGCGCCGAGCTGGACCAGCACTTGGACCGGCCTCTGAAGGACGTCCTGGACACCGAGGACCTGCACCGGACCGGGTACACGCAGCCCGCGCTGTTCGCGTTCGAGGTGGCGTTGTTCCGGCTGGTCGAGTCGTGGGGTGTCACGCCGGACTACCTGGCCGGGCACTCCATCGGCGAACTGGCCGCCGCGCACGTCGCCGGCGTCTTCTCCCTGGCCGACGCGGCGAAGCTGGTCGCGGCGCGCGGCCGGCTCATGCAGGCCCTGCCGGCCGGGGGCGCGATGGTCGCGGTCGAGGCGACGGAGACCGAGGTCGTGCCGCTGCTGACCGACGACGTGGCCATCGCCGCCGTGAACGGCCCGACCGCCGTGGTCGTGTCGGGCGCCGAGGAGGCCGTGCAGCGGGTCGTGGACCGGCTCGAAGGCCGCCGCACCAAGCGGCTCACCGTGTCGCACGCGTTCCACTCGCCGCTGATGGAGCCGATGCTGGACGAGTTCCGCGCGGTGGCCGAGACCATCACGTACGCGGAGCCGAAGGTCCCGGTGGTGTCCACTGTGGACGGCTGGGTGGTGGACCTGGCCAAGCCGGACTACTGGGTGCGGCAGGTGCGGGCGGCGGTGCGGTTCGCCGACGCCGTCCAGTCGTTGCGCGACAGCGGCACCACCACGTTCCTGGAGGTCGGGCCGGACGCCGTGCTGACCGCGATGGCGGCGGGCGAGTTCGTGCCGACCTCGCGGCGCAACCGCTACGAGGTCCGGACGGTCGTGGAGGCCCTGGGACGCCTGCACGTGCGCGGTGTCGAGGTCGACTGGGCCGCCTACTTCGGCGGCGGCACAACCGTCGAGCTGCCCACCTACCCGTTCCAGCGCAAGCGGTTCTGGCTGGAGAGCACGAGCGCGGCCGACCCGAGCGGCCTCGGGCAGAGCGGCGCGGACCACCCGCTGCTGGGCGCGGCGGTCGCGCTGCCGGACTCGGACGGCGTGCTGTTCACCGGCCGCCTGTCGCTGGACGCGCACCCGTGGCTGGGTGACCACGACGTCTTCGGCACCGTGCTGGTGCCCGGCACGGCGTTGGTGGACCTGGCGTTGAGCGCCGGCGCGTCCGCGGGCTGCGACGTGCTGGACGAACTGACCCTGCACGCGCCCCTGGTGCTGCCGCCGACCGGCGGTGTCGCGATCCAGGTCGTGGTCGGCGGGGACTCCGAGGCCGGCCGCACGGTCCGGATCTACTCCCGGTCGGGCGACGACTGGGTGCTGCACGCCGACGGCGTGGCCACCGCCGCCGACGCCGGGGCGGGGGAGTCCTTCGACTGGCCGCCCGCCGACGCCACCCCGCTGGAGGTGGACTACGCGGCGCTGGCCGACCGGGGTTACGGCTACGGGCCGGTGTTCCAGGGCGTGCGGGCCGCGTTCCGGCGCGGTGACGAGGTGTTCGCCGAGGTGTCGGTCGACGACGTCGACGGGTTCGAGCTGCACCCGGCCCTGCTGGACGCGGCCCTGCACCCGGCGATCCCCGACGACGGCCCGACCCGGCTGCCGTTCGCGTGGTCCGGGGTGCGGCTGCACGCGTCGGGGGCGTCCGTGCTGCGGGTCCGGCTGACGCCGACCGGGGACGACCGGCTCGCGCTGACCGCCGTGGACCCTGCGGGGCGACCGGTGTTGTCCGTGGAGTCCCTGACCACGCGGCCGGTGTCCGCCGACCAGCTGGTCACGCGCTCCCACCACGACTCCCTCTACCGCGTGGAGTGGGTGCCGGCGGCCGGTTCGCCTGTGGACTTCCCGGTGCACCAGGTGCCGGCGGGCGGCGATGTCCGGACGGTCCTGCACGAGACCTTGGCGGTTCTCCAGAAGTTCCTGTCGAGCGACGACGGCACTTTGGTCGTGCAGACGCAGGGTGCGGTGGCGTTGGCCGGCGAGGACGTCGACCTGGCGGGTGCGGCGGTGTGGGGCATGGTCCGCTCCGCGCAGGCCGAGGCACCGGGGCGGATCGTCCTGGTGGACGGCGAGGTTCTGCTGGTGCCGGGCGAGCCGCAGGTCGTGGTGCGTGACGGTGTCGCGCATGTCGGCCGGTTGGCGCGGGTTCCCGTGGCAGACAACGAGTTCGCCGGGTTCGGTGATGGCGCGGTGTTGCTGACCGGTGCTTCGGGTGCGTTGGGCGGTGTGATCGCCCGGCACTTGGTGGAGCGGCACGGTGTCCGCGATCTGGTGTTGATGAGTCGGAGTGGTGCGCCGGAGTTGGCGGCTGAGCTGGGTGCGGAGTCGGTGGCGTGTGATGTCGCCGACCGCGAGGGCGTGCAGCGAGTGCTGGCCGAGCACCGGGTTTCGGCTGTGGTGCATGTGGCTGGTGTGCTGGATGACGGCCTGATCGGGTCGTTGACGCCTGAGCGTGTGGACAAGGTGTTGCGGCCCAAGGTGGATGCGGCTCAGTTGTTGCACGAGCTGACCGAAGGGCCGCTCATCCTGTTCTCGTCGGCGTCCGGGACGTTCGGCAACGCCGGTCAGGCCAGTTACTCGGCGGCCAACGCCTACCTGGACGCGCTGGCTGTTCAGCGGCGCAAGCAAGGGCTGCCTGCGGTGTCGCTGGCGTGGGGTCTGTGGGACGGCGGTATGGCCGGTGAGCTGACCGCCGCCGAGAAGCAGAGGTTGAGCCGCGCCGGGGTCAGGCCGTTGTCGGTCGAGGATGGGTTGGTGCTGTTCGACGCCGCCCTGACCTGCGACGACGCCGCGCTGGTGCCGATCGGGTTGGAGCTGGCGAACGTCGACGGACCCCTCTACCGGGGGCTGCGCGGGGCCACCAGGACCCGCCGCGTCGCCGCGAGCACCGTGGACCTCGGGGCGCAGCTCGCCGGGCTGTCCGAGACCGACCGCCGGGACGCCCTGCTCAAGCTCGTGCGCACGACCACCGCGACCGTGCTCGGCCACGACTCCGCGGACGCGGTCCCCGCCGAGCGGGCCTTCACCGACCTGGGCTTCGACTCGCTGGCCGCGCTGGAACTGCGCAACCAGCTCACCGCCGCGACCGCCCTGCGCCTGCCCGCCACGCTGACCTTCGACCACCCGCACGCCCGCGCGGTGGCCGAGCTCCTGCACGACAAGCTGTTCGGCGAGACCGGCGGCGGCCTGCCCGAGGACGAGGTGCGCCGTGTGCTCGCCACCATCCCGCTGGGCCGGCTGCGGGACGCGGGCCTGCTGGACAGCCTGCTGGAACTGGGCGGCGTGAAGTTCGCCGCCGACGAGCCCGACGACGGGCCGGAGGGGTCCATCGACGACATGGACGCCGACGCACTGATCAACCTGGCGCTCGCCGACCTCGGTGACGTGACGACGGAAACGGGGAGCTGAGAATGGCCGAGGAGAAGCTCGTCGCCGCGCTGCGGGCGTCGCTGAAGGAGAACGAGCGACTGCGCGAGCAGAACCGCAAGCTCGACTCGACGGTCCGCGAACCGATCGCGATCGTCGGCATGGCGTGCCGCTTCCCCGGTGGCGTGCGCACGCCCGACGACCTGTGGGACCTGGTCGCCCAGGGCCGGGACGGCATCACCGGGTTCCCGACCGACCGGGGCTGGAACCTGGCCGAGGTGTACGACCCGGCGCCGGGCGCGGCGGGCAAGACCTACACGCGCGAAGGCGGGTTCCTGCACGACGCCGCCCGGTTCGACGCGGAGTTCTTCGGGATCTCACCGCGTGAGGCCCTGAGCATGGACCCGCAGCAGCGCCTGCTGCTGGAGACGTCGTGGGAGGCCCTGGAGAACACCGGCCTCGACCCGGTCGCGCTGCGCGGCACGGCGGTCGGCGTGTTCGCCGGGATGATGTACCACGACTACGCGGAGAACAACTCCACCGGCGCCATCGCGTCCGGCCGCGTCGCCTACACGCTGGGCCTGGAGGGTCCGGCTGTCACCATCGACACGGCGTGCTCGTCGTCGCTGGTCGCCCTGCACCTGGCCGCGCAGTCGCTGCGCAACGGGGAGTGCTCACTGGCGTTGGCGGGCGGTGTCACGGTCATGGCGACGCCCGGCACGTACGTCGAGTTCAGCAAGCAGCGCGGGCTGTCCGCGGACGGCCGGTGCAAGTCCTTCGCGGCGGCGGCCGACGGCACCGGGTTCGCCGAGGGCGTCGGCATGCTGGTCGTGGAGCGCCTGTCCGACGCGCGCCGCAACGGCCACCCGGTCCTGGCGATCGTGCGCGGGTCGGCGGTCAACCAGGACGGCGCGTCCAACGGCCTCACCGCACCCAGCGGACCCGCGCAGCAGCGGGTGATCCGCGCGGCCCTGGCCCAGGCCCGGCTGGCCGCGCACCAGGTGGACGTCGTGGAGGCCCACGGCACCGGCACCACCCTGGGCGACCCGATCGAGGCACAGGCCCTGCTGGCCACCTACGGCCAGGACCGCGCCAAGCCGCTGTGGCTGGGCTCGATCAAGTCCAACATCGGCCACACCCAGGCCGCCGCGGGCGCCGCCGCAGTGATCAAGGTGATCGGCGCGCTGCGGCACGGCGTGCTGCCCAAGACCCTGCACGTGGACAAGCCCAGCGACCAGGTCGACTGGACGGAGGGCGCGGTCTCGCTGCTCACCGAGCCGGTCGAGTGGCCGGCGGGCACCGAACCGCGCCGCGCGGGCATCTCGTCGTTCGGCGTGAGCGGCACCAACGCCCACGTCATCCTGGAAGAACCACCAGCTGAGGACACCGCCGCTGCCGCCGCACCGCCCGCCGCCGCGCCTGCCGCAGCCGGAGCATCCGGGGTGGTGCCGTGGATCTTGTCCGCCCGCACTGCCGACGCCCTCCGCGACCAGGCCGCCAAGCTCGCCGACCACCTCGCCACGCACCCCGCCGCACCGGCTGACGTCGCCGCCACCCTCGCCGCCCGCACCCGGTTCGAGCACCGGGCCGTCGTGGTCGGCACGGGCGACGACCTGCGGGCCGGCCTCGACGCCGTGGCCGCCGGCGAGCACCCGACCACCGGCGAGGCCCTGGAGTCCCCCAAGGTCGTTTTCATGTTCCCCGGCCAGGGTTCGCAGTGGGCCGGCATGGCCGTGGAACTCCTCGACACCTCCCCGGTCTTCGCCCAGCGCATGGCCGAGTGCGCCGAGGCGATCGACCAGTTCACCGACTGGTCCCTGCTCGACGTGGTCCGCAACGCCCCGAACGCGCCCTCCCTCGACCGGGTCGACGTGGTGCAGCCGGTGCTGTTCGCGGTGATGGTGTCGCTGGCGGCACTCTGGCGGTCCTACGGGGTCGAACCGTCGGCGGTGGTCGGTCACTCGCAAGGTGAGATCGCCGCCGCCGCCGCGGTGGGCGCGCTGTCCCTCGAAGACGCCGCCCGTGTCGTCGCGTTGCGCAGCAAGGCGATCGCCGCCGGGCTCGCCGGACGCGGCGGCATGGCGTCGGTGGCCGCCCCGCGCGCCGACGTCGAGACTCGCATCGCCCGCTGGGACGACCGGATCTCCGTCGCCGCCGTCAACGGCCCGGCCACCACCGTGGTCTCCGGCGAACCCCAGGCGCTGCAAGAGCTGCTGGCCGACTGCGAGGCGGACGGCGTCCGCATGCGGATCATCCCCGTGGACTACGCCTCGCACTCCGCGCACGTCGAGTCGATCAAGGACGAGCTGCTGACCGTCCTGGCCGACGTCCGGCCCCGCACCGCCGACGTCCCGCTGTACTCGACGCTGACCGGCGAGGTCGGCACCGCCGTCCTGGACGCCGACTACTGGTACGCCAACCTGCGCGGCACGGTCCGCTTCCAGGACGCCGTGGAGCGCCTGCTGGCCGACGGGCACACGGTGTTCGTCGAGGTCAGCGCGCACCCGGTGCTGGGCATGGGCGTCCGCGAGATCCTCGACACCGCAGGCACGCCCACCGCGCTGGTCGGGTCCCTGCGCCGAGACGAGGGCGGTCTCCAGCGGTTCCTCACCTCGCTGGGCGAGGCCCACGCGCGCGGGGTCGCCGTCGACTGGTCCCGGCACACCGCGGGCGCCCGGACATCCCTGCCGACCTACGCCTTCCAGCACCAGCGGTACTGGCTGCTGGAGCAGTCCACTGTGGACGCCGGTGGGCTGGGCGTCTCGTCGGTCGCCCACCCGTTGCTCGGCGCGGCGCTGACCGTGCCCGAGCGGGACCTGGTCGTGCTGACCGGGCGCGTGGACCTCGACACCCACCCGTGGCTGGCCGACCACGCCGTGCTGGACACCGTGCTGCTGCCCGGCACCGCCCTGGTGGACCTGGCCGTCCGCGCCGGCGACCAGGTCGGTTGCCCGGTGGTCGAGGAGCTGACCATCACCACCCCGCTGGTCGTGCGGGGCGGGGTCACGCTGCGGCTCACCGTGGACGCGCCCGACGAGCACGGCCGCCGCGCGCTGGGCGTCTACGCGCAGACCGACGCCGAGCAGGCCGCCGGCCTGTGGACCCGCCACGCGACCGGCGTCCTGGCCGAGGGCGCCACCCCCGCCGACCACCTGACCGAGTGGCCGCCGCCCGGCGCGCAGCCGGTCGACCTGACCGACCTCTACGACCGCCTGGCCGCCCTGGGCCTGAACTACGGCCCGACCTTCCAGGGCCTGCAAGCCGCGTGGAAGCAGGACGACACCACCTACGCCGAGGTCACCCTGCAAGGCGAACCGGACACCTTCGGCCTCCACCCGGCCCTCCTGGACGGAGCCCTGCACGCCCTGGCCGCCGACATCGGCGACGGCCGGCCGCACCTCCCGTTCGCGTGGTCGGGCGTCACCCTCCACGCCGAAGGCGCGACCGCCCTCCGCGTCCGCTTCACCAAGACCGACCCCGACACCGCGTCCCTCACGATCGCCGACGCCGCAGGCTCCCCGGTCGCCACCGTCGACACCCTGACCGTCCGCCCAGTGGCCCTGGACGCCCTCAAGGGCCGCACCGGCTACGTGGACTCCCTGTTCGCCTTGGACTGGACCCCGCTCAAATTGTCGTCCCCTCATGGGACAATGGAGACGGGGGCCGGAGGCCACGCCGCCACCCACACGGTCACCCCGACCGACGACGTCCTGGCCGCCACGACCGAGGCCCTGACCACCCTCCAGTCCTGGCTGGCCGAACCGACCGACGCCACCCCGGCCGACGCCACCCCGGCCGACGCCACCCCGGCCGACGCCACCCCGGCCGACGCCACCCCGGCCGGCGCCACCCTGGTCGTCGTCACCCGGCCCGGCGACCTCGCCGGCGCGGCCGTGCAGGGCCTGGTCCGCTCCGCCCAGGCCGAGAACCCGGACCGGTTCGTGCTCCTGGAGGCCGAAGACCCCACCCCCGACCAGATCGCCGCCGCCCTGGCCACCGGCGAACCGGTGCTGGCGCTCCACGACGGCGAGCTCCGGGCACCCCGCCTGACCCGTGTCCCGGACCCGACCGGCGACAGCCCGTTCACCGCCGACAGCACCGTCCTGGTCACCGGCGGCACCGGCACCCTCGGCGCGCACATCGCCCGCCACCTGGTCACCGAGCACGGCGTCCGCACCCTGGTCCTCACCAGCCGCCGCGGTCTCGACGCACAAGGCGCACGGGAACTCCAGGCCGAACTCGCCGACCTGGGCGCCACCACCCACATCGTCGCCTGCGACATCGCCGACCGCGACGCCACCGCAAACCTCCTCGCCGACCACCCGGTCACCGCGATCGTCCACACGGCCGGCGTCATGGCCGACAGCACCGTGGCCACCTTGCGCCCCGACCAGCTCGAGACCGTCCTGCGCCCCAAGGTCGACGCCGCCCGCCACCTGGACGAGCTGGCCGGCGACCTGACCGCGTTCGTCCTGTTCTCCTCCGCCGCCGGCACGTTCGGCAGCCCCGGCCAGGGCGGGTACGCCGCCGCCAACGCCGCCCTGGACGCCCTCGCCGCCCGCCGCCGCGCGCACGGAAAACCCGCCCAGTCGCTGGCGTGGGGCCTGTGGGCGCAGCGCAGCGAGATGACCGCCGAGGTCGGGTCGGCCGAGGTGAACCGGATGGCCCGCACCGGCTTGCGCGAACTGTCCACAGAGGACGGTCTGGCGCTGTTCGACGCGTCGGTCAAGGCCGGTGACGCCCTGCTGGTCCCGGTGCCGCTGGACCTGACCGCGACAGGCGACGTCCCGCCCCTGCTGCGCGGCCTGGTCCGCGCGCCGAGGCGGGCCGCGAGCGGGAACTCCCTCACCCGGCGCCTGGCCGAGGTGCCCGCCGAGCGCCGGCCCGAGGTCGTGCTGGACGTCGTGCTCACCCGGGTCGCCGCCGTCCTCGGCTACGCCAGCGCCGAGCAGTTGCCCGCCGGCCGCGCGTTCAAGGACCTCGGGTTCGACTCGCTGACCGCCCTCGACCTGCGCAACCAGCTCAGCGCCGCCACCGGCCTGCGGCTGCCCGCGACCCTGGTGTTCGACTACCCGACGCCCGACGCGCTCGCCGCCCACCTGCTGGACCAGCTGTCCGGCACGACCACCGCCCAGGCCGTGGAGACCACCCGCCACGACCACGAGCCCATCGCGATCGTCGGCATGGCCTGCCGCTTCCCCGGCGGCGTGCGCACGCCGGAAGACCTGTGGCGGCTGCTGGTCGACGGCGGCGACGCCATCGGCGCGTTCCCCGCCGACCGCGGCTGGGACCTGGACACCCTGTTCCACCCCGACCCCGACCACCCGGGCACGGTCACCACCGACCGCGGCGGCTTCCTGCACGACGCCGCCGACTTCGACCCCGGCTTCTTCGGCATCTCCCCGCGCGAGGCCCTCGCGATGGACCCCCAGCAGCGCCTGCTGCTGGAGACGTCCTGGGAGGCGTTGGAACGGGCCGGCATCGACCCCCACTCGTTGCGCGGCAGCCGGACCGGCGTGTACGCGGGCGTGATGTACAACGACTACGGCATCGTGCTCAGCGGGTCCGCCGAGTCGGTCGACGGGTTCCTCTCCACCGGCAACTCCGGCGGTGTCGTGTCCGGCCGCGTGTCCTACACGCTCGGGCTCGAAGGTCCCGCGATGACCATCGACACCGCGTGCTCGTCGTCGCTGGTCGCGGTGCACTTGGCGGTGTCCGCGCTGCGCAACGGGGAGTGCTCGCTGGCGCTGGCCGGCGGTGTGTCGGTGATGTCCCTGCCGGGCACGTTCCAGGAGTTCTCGCGGCAGCGCAACCTCGCCGCCGACGGCCGGTGCAAGTCGTTCGCGGGCGCGGCCGACGGGACCTCGCTGTCGGAGGGTGTGGGCCAGCTGGTGCTGGAGCGGCTGTCCGACGCGCGGCGCAACGGCCACCGCGTGCTGGCCGTCATCCGGGGCTCGGCGGTGAACCAGGACGGCGCGTCCAACGGCCTCACCGCGCCCAACGGCCCCTCGCAGCAACGGGTCATCCGCGCGGCCCTCGCGGACGCCGGCCTGCAACCGTCCGAAGTGGACGTCGTCGAAGCGCACGGCACCGGGACCACGCTGGGCGACCCGATCGAGGCGCAGGCCTTGCTGGCGACCTACGGCCAGGACCGCGCCGAACCGCTGCTGCTGGGGTCGATCAAGTCCAACCTCGGGCACACCCAGGGCGCGGCGGGCGTCGCCGGCCTGATGAAGGTGGTGCTGTCGCTGCGCAACGGCGTGCTGCCGCGCACCCTGCACGTGGACGAGCCGTCGCCGCACGTCGACTGGACGTCCGGCGCGGTGCGCCTGGCGGTGTCGCCGGAGCCTTTGGTGGTGGACCGGCCGTTGCGGGGGGCCGTGTCGTCGTTCGGGATCAGCGGGACCAACGCGCACGTCGTGCTGGAGCAGGCGGACGTCGAGGCGGTCGACGGTCCGGAACCGGACTTCACGCCGTGGCTGGTGTCCGCCCGCACCGAGGACGCCTTGCCCGACCAGGTGACCCGGCTGCGTTCCTTCGTGGCGGCGCACCCCGAGCTGCGGCCCGTGGACGTCGCCCACACGCTGGCGTCCGGGCGGGCGGCCTTCGACCACCGGGCGGTGCTGCTGGGCGACGAGGTCGTGACCGGCACGTCCGACGGCGGACGGCTGGCGGTGCTGTTCACCGGGCAGGGCGCGCAGCGGCCGGGCATGGGGTTGGCGCTGCACCGGGAGTTCCCGGTGTTCGCTGCCGCCTTCGACGAGGTGTGCGCGGCCTTGGACGAGCACCTGGACCGGCCGTTGCGGGAGGTCCTGGAGTCCGAGGAGCTGCACCGGACCGGGTACACCCAGCCCGCGTTGTTCGCGGTCGAGGTGGCGTTGTTCCGCCTGGTCGAGTCGTGGGGGGTGCGGCCGGACTTCGTGGCCGGGCACTCCATCGGCGAGCTGGCCGCCGCTCACGTGGCCGGGGTGTTCTCGCTGCCCGACGCGGCTCGGTTGGTCGCGGCGCGGGCGCGGTTGATGCAGGCTCTGCCGACCGGTGGGGCGATGGTGTCCGTGCAGGCGACCGAGGACGAGGTCACGCCGCTGCTGACTGCCGGGGTCGCCATCGCGGCGATCAACGGCCCGACGTCGATCGTGCTGTCCGGTGTGGAAGCGGAAACGCTTGCGGTTGCTGCCGAACTGGCCTCGCAGGGGCGCAAGACCAAGCGCCTCACCGTGTCGCACGCGTTCCACTCGCCGCTGATGGAGCCGATGCTGGCCGAGTTCCGGGCGGTCGCCGAGAGCGTGACCTACGCCGAGCCGACGATTCCGATGGTGTCGACGGCGCTGGTGTCGATGGCTGGCCTCCGGCCCCCGTCTCCATTGTCCCACGAGGGTCTGACAGTTTCCGGCGGCGAGCTGTCGGAGGAGTTCGGGGCCGAGTACTGGGTGCGGCAGGTGCGGGAGCCGGTGCGGTTCGCTGGGGCCGTGCGGGAGTTGGCCGAGGCCGGGGTGACGACGTTCCTGGAAGCCGGGCCCGACGCGGTGTTGACCGCGATGGGGCAGGAGTCCAGCGAAGGCGAGTGGATTCCGTTGTGCCGCAAGGGGCAGGACGAGTCCGCGGCGGTCACCACCGCGTTCGCCCGGCTCGCCGTGCGCGGTGCCGCGATCGACTGGCCGACCATCGTGCCCGGCCGGACGGTCGAGCTGCCGACCTACGCGTTCCGGCACCAGCGGTTCTGGCCCCGGCCGGGCTCCGGTACCGGGGACGCGAGCGGGCTCGGGCTGGCGCGGGCCGACCACCCGTTGCTGGGCGCGGCCCTCGACCTGCCCGCCGGGGGCACGGTGTTCACCGGAAGGTTGTCGTTGACCACCCATCCGTGGCTCGCGGACCACGCCGTCGGTGACGTCGTGTTGCTGCCGGGTGCCGCGTTGGTGGAGATGGCGGCGCATGCCGGCGGGCGGGTCGAGGAGTTGACCCTGGAAGCGCCGCTGGTGCTGCCGGACAAGGGCGGCGTGCAGGTGCGGGTGACTGTCGGGGCGGACGGTTCGGTGGAGATCCACTCGCGGACCGAGGACGACGACACGTGGACCACGCATGCCACCGGTCACGTGAGCCCTGCCGTCGCACAGGGCGTCGAGCTGCGGGAATGGCCGCCGGTTGACGCCGTCGAAGTGGATGTCACCGGCGTCTACGACGAGCTGTTCGCTCGTGGTCTGCGTTATGGACCGGTCTTCCAATCCCTGACGGCCGCGTGGCGGCGGGGTGACGAGGTGTTCGCCGAGGTCTCCGTGCCTGCCGACGACGCGGGGCGGTTCGGCCTGCACCCGGCGCTGCTGGACGGTGTCCTGCACGCCCTGGCCGCGAGCGGTGACGGTGACCTGGTGCTGCCGTTCGCGTGGCAGGGCTTCGCGGTGCACGCGGTGGGCGCGTCCAAGCTTCGGGCGCGGATCGTGCCGGGCGACGGCTCGGTGGCGATCACCCTGGCCGACGCGACCGGCGCGCCCGTGGCGACGGTGGAAGGCCTGGCGGTGCGCCCGATCTCCCCGGACCAACTCCGCCGCGAGAGCAACGACCTCCTGAAGGTCGACTGGATCCCGCTGACCACCCCGTCCACCACCCGCACCGTCGAAGTCCTCGGCGAGACCCACGCGGACCTGGCGGACCTGGCCGCGGCGATCGCGGCCGGCCTGCCCGCACCCGAGGTGGTGGCCGTGCGCTGGACGCGGACCGAAGGTGACGCGGCGGCGGTGCGGGCGGCGACCCACCAGGCGTTGGCGCTGGCGCAGGAGTGGCTGGCGGAGGAGGCGTTCGCGGGCTCGAAGCTCGCCATCGTCACGCGGGGCGCGGTCGCCACCAATGCGGAAGACGTCGATCCGGCGCAGGCGGCGGTGTGGGGCCTGATCCGCTCCGCCCAGTCCGAGCACGTCGACCGGTTCGTCCTGGTCGACGCCGACGCCGACTTCACCACCGCGCTGGGCGCAGACGAGCCGCAACTCGCCGTGCGCGACCACAAGATCCTGGTCCCGCGCCTGGTGAAGGCCACCGCGAACCCCGGCAAGCTCGAAGGCCCGGTGCTGATCACGGGCGCGTCCGGCGCACTGGGCCGGGTCGTCGCCAAGCACCTGGTCTCGAACCACGGGGTCCGCGAACTGGTCCTCACCAGCCGCACACCACAACCCGAACTGGCCGACGAGCTGACCGCTCTGGGCGCGGACGTCACGGTCGCCGCCTGCGACGTGGCCGACCGGGACGCCCTGGCCAAGCTGCTCGCCGACCACCCGGTGCGGGCGGTCGTGCACGCGGCGGGCGTGCTGGACGACGGTGTCGTCGGCTCGCTCACCCCGGACCGGCTGGACACCGTGCTGCGGCCCAAGGTCGACGGCGCCGCCAACCTGCACGAGCTGGCCGACGTGGACGCGTTCGTCCTGTTCTCCTCGGCCGCGGGCGTGCTCGGCGGACCCGGCCAGGCCAACTACGCCGCCGCCAACGCCTACCTCGACGCCCTCGCCGAGCACCGCCGCGCCACCGGCAAACCGGCCGTGTCGCTGGCCTGGGGACGCTGGGAGCAGGCGGGCATGGCCGACCGGATGAGCGAGGCCGACCGGCGGCGCATGGCCCGGTCGGGCATCGACGCCCTGTCCGAAGACGAAGGCCTGGCCCTGCTGGACGCCGCCCTCGGCGCGTCCGGCGCGCTGGCCCCGATCAAGCTCGACCACCGCGTCCTGCGGGAGCGGGCGGCGGCGGACGTGCTGCCGCCGCTGCTGCGCGGCCTGGTCCGGCTGCCCGCCCGCCGGGCCGCCGAAGCCGACGCGGGCGCGGTCGACGCGCTGCGCAAGTCGTTGGCGGGCAAGGACGTCGAGGCGGCCACCGCGGTCCTGCTGGACCTGGTCCGCACGCAGGTCGCGGGCGTCCTGGCCTACCCGGACGCGGGCGCGGTGCCCGCCGACCGGCCGTTCAACGAACTCGGGTTCGACTCGCTCACCGCGGTCGAGCTGCGCAACCGGGTCAACGCGGCCACCGGCCTGCGGCTGCCCGCGACGCTCGTGTTCGACCACCCGACGGCACAGGCGCTGGCCGGCCACCTGGCCGCCGAACTGACCGGCGAGGGCGCGGAGGCCAACGGCGTCCTGGGCGCGTTCGCCGACCTCGACCGGCTCGAAGAGTCCCTCGCGGACGTCGACGAGCAGTCGCGCACGCGGCTCGCGCTGCGGCTGCGGGAAGTGCTGTCCAAGCTCGGCGCGTCCGACGCGCCGTCCACCAACGACATCGAGTCCGCCACCGATGACGAGGTCTTCGCTCTCATCGACAGCGAACTGGGGATCTCGTGATGTTCTTCGAGAGGGGCGAGGGGTAGTGGCGAACGAGGACAAGCTCCGGGACTACCTCAAGCGGGTTACCGTAGACCTGCAAAAGACCCGGCAGCGGCTGCACGACGTCGAGGCGGCGGCGCACGAGCCGATCGCGATCGTCGGCATGGCCTGCCGCTACCCGGGCGGCGTGACCGGTCCCGAGGACCTGTGGCGGCTGGTCGAGTCCGGGACCGACGCGACCGGCGCGTTCCCGACCGACCGCGGCTGGGACCTGGCGGCGCTGCACGACCCGGAGTCGAAGCGCGAGGACACCTCCTACACCGCGCGCGGCGGGTTCCTCTACGACGCGGCGGACTTCGACCCGGCGTTCTTCGGCATCAGCCCGCGCGAGGCGGTCCGGCTGGACCCGCAGCAGCGGCTGCTGCTGGAGGTCGCCTGGGAGACGCTGGAGCGGGCGGGCATCGACCCGGCGACGCTGTCGGGCAGCCCGACCGGCGTGTTCACCGGCCTGATGTACCACGACTACGCGGGCAGCAACTCGTCCGGCAGCGTCGTGTCCGGCCGGGTCGCCTACACGTTGGGCCTGGAAGGCCCCGCCGTCACCGTCGACACCGCGTGCTCGTCGTCGCTGGTCGCGCTGCACCTGGCGATCCAGGCCCTGCGGCGCGGCGACTGCACGCTGGCGCTGGCCGGTGGCGTGTCGGTGATGGCGACCCCGTTGACGTTCGTGGAGTTCTCGCGCCAGCGCGGCCTGTCGCCGGACGGCCGGTGCCGGTCCTACTCGGCCGACGCCGACGGCACCGGGTTCGCCGAGGGCGTGGGCGTGCTGCTGGTGGAGAAGCTGTCCGACGCGCTGCGCAACGGCCACCACGTGCTGGCGGTCGTGCGCGGGTCGGCGGTGAACCAGGACGGCGCGTCCAACGGCCTCACCGCGCCCAACGGGCCGTCGCAGCAGCGGGTCATCGAGGCCGCGCTGGTCGACGCGGGCCTGTCCACGAGCCAGGTCGACGTGGTCGAGGGCCACGGCACCGGCACCACGCTGGGCGACCCGATCGAGGCGCAGGCCCTGCTGGCCACCTACGGCCAGGACCGCCCCGAACCCCTGTGGCTGGGGTCGGTGAAGTCCAACATCGGCCACACGCAGGCCGCCGCCGGCGTCGCCGGGATCATCAAGGTCGTCGAGGCGATCCGGCACGGGGTCATGCCCGCGACCCTGCACTCCGAGCAGCCCTCCGACCAGGTGGACTGGACGGCGGGCAACGTCAGGCTGCTGACCTCGCCGACGCCGTGGCCGGAGACCGGGCGTCCGCGCCGGGCGGCCGTGTCGTCGTTCGGGTTCAGCGGGACCAACGCGCACGTGATCATCGAGCAGGCGCCCGAGCAGGAGGTGCCCGAGGCCGCGTCCGCGCCGGTGACGTCGTTGCTGCTGACCGCACGCGACCCGGGTGCCCTGCGGGACCAGGCCCGTCGACTGGCGTCCGTTGTGTCCACTGTGGATCCCGCCGAGCTGGGGTACGCCCTGGCCACCTCGCGGGCGCGGTTCGAGCACCGGGCCGCCGTGGTCGGCACGTCCGCCGAGGAACTGGCCGCCGGCCTGGCCGCGCTGGCCCGGGACGAGAAGGCCGCCGGTGTCGTGCACGGCCGGATGGCCGCCGGCAAGCCCGCGATGGTGTTCTCCGGTCAGGGCGCGCAGCGCTTGGGCATGGGGCTCGGGCTGTACGAGGCGTTCCCGGCGTTCGCCGCCGCGTTCGACGAGGTGTGCGCGGCTCTGGACCCGCACCTCGACCGGCCGTTGCGTTCGGTGCTGGAGACCGAGGAGCTGCACCAGACCGGGTACACCCAGCCGGCGTTGTTCGCGATCGAGGTGGCGCTGTTCCGGCTGCTGGAGTCGTGGGGCGTGACGCCGTCCGTGCTGGTCGGGCACTCCATCGGCGAACTGGCCGCCGCTCACGTGGCCGGGGTGTTCTCGCTGGCGGACGCGGCTCGACTGGTTGCCGCGCGCGGTCGGTTGATGCAGGCCTTGCCTGCGGGTGGCGCGATGCTCGCGGTCGAGGCGACGGAGGACGAGGTCCGGCCGTTGCTCGGTGCGGACGTGGACATCGCGGCCGTCAACGGTCCGCGGTCGGTTGTGGTGTCGGGTGCTGTCGAGGCTGTGGCGGCCGTGGAGGCGCACTTCGCCGACCGCCGGACCAAGCGGCTGACCGTCTCGCACGCGTTCCACTCGCCGCTGATGGAGCCGATGCTGGCGGAGTTCCGGGCGGTCGCGGAGACGATCACCTACCGCGAGCCGACGATTCCGCTGGTGTCGACGGCTGGCCTCCGGCCCCCGTCTCCATTGTCCCATGAGGGTCTGACGGATTCCGGCGGCGAGGGGTCGGAGGAGTTCGGGGCCGAGTACTGGGTGGGGCAGGTTCGGGCCGGTGTGCGGTTCGCGGATGCCGTGCGGGCGGTCGAGGCGAAGACGGTGCTGGAGATCGGGCCGGACGCCGTGCTGACCACGATGGCGGCGGACAGCGTCGGCGACGACGTGGTGCTGATCCCGTTGCTGCGCAAGGACCGCGACGAAGCGCGTGCGCTGGTCGAGGCGTTGGCGCGGCTGGAGGTTCGGGGGGTGACCGTGGACGCGGAGGCGTTCTACGGACGCACCGGTCCTTCCCGGGTCGAGCTGCCGACGTACGCGTTCCAGCACGAGCGGTTCTGGATGGACAGCGTCCAGGCGTTCACCGCGGCAGGTCCTGGCGACCCCTGGCGCTACGAAGCCAAGTGGGAACGCCTGCCCAGCGGGACCGCCCGCACCCTCACCGGCACCTGGCTGGTCGTCGGCCCCGAAGGTGCGGAGGTCGCGGCGGCACTGGCCGCGCACGGCGCCACACCGGTCGGCACCGACCTTGCCGGCATCGCGGACACCCTCACCGAGGGTGTCTCGGGTGTCGTGTCGCTGCTCGGTGCGGCCGACACGCTGACCCTCGTCCAGACCGTTGCCGAGCACGGCGTCCCGGTGTGGGCGCTGACCCGGGGCGCGGTCGGCACCTCGCCCGCCGACCCCGTCACCGACCCCGACCAGGCGCTGGTGTGGGGCCTGGGGCGGGTCGCCGCGCTCGAACTGCCGCGGGTCTGGGGCGGCATGGTCGACTTGCCCGCCACCCTCGACGACCGCACCTCCGCCGCCCTGGCCACCGTGCTCGCGGGCCTCGGTGAAGACCAGGTGGCGGTCCGCCCGGACGGCGTGTTCGCCCGCCGCCTGCACCGCGCGCCGGCCGGCCCCTCCGGCCGGACGCCCACCACGGGCACGGTCCTGGTCACCGGCGGCACCGGCACCCTCGGCATCGAGGTCGCCAAGGCCTACGCCGACGACGGCGCCGAGCACGTCCTGCTGCTCAGCCGCCGGGGCACCGCGCCCGCCGAGACCCTGGCCGGGATCAACGCCCGCGTCACGGTCGTGGCCTGCGACGTCGCCGACCGTGCCGCCCTGGAAGCCGTCGCGGCGGAGCACGACGACATCACCGCGGTCGTCCACGTCGCCGGACTGGCCCAGCTGACACCCATCGCGGACATGTCCCAGGACGAGTTCGCCGAGGTCGTCTCCGCCAAGGTCGAGGGCGCGCGGAACCTGGACGCGGTCTTCCCCGACGTGGCCGAGTTCGTGCTGTTCTCGTCGGTCGCGGGCGTGTGGGGCAGTGGCGCGCAAGGTGCGTACGCCGCCGCCAACGCCTACCTCGACGCCCTCGCCGCGCGGCGCCGCGCCCGCGGTCAAGCCGCGACCTCGCTGGCCTGGGGGCCGTGGGCGGGCAGCAACCTGGTCGACGACGACATCGACGCCGCCCTGCGCAAGCGGGGCCTGGCGCCGATGGCCCCGGACCGCGCGATCGCCGCGATGCGCACCGCCCTCGCCGCCGCCGACACCGCCGTGGTGCTCGCGGACGTCGACTGGACGGCGTTCGTCCCGTCGTTCACCGCCCTGCGCCCGAGCCGGCTGTTCGACACGATCCCCGAGGCCGTCACCGAGACCGAGACCGGATCAACCGATGACCTGGCGCGGCTGCTGGCCGACGTGCCCGAGGCCGACCGCCTGGACCACGTCACGGACCTGGTCCGCACGCAGGTCGCGTTGACCCTGGGCTACGCCGGTCCCGAGGCCGTGGAGGCGACCCGCGCGTTCAAGGACCTGGGTTTCGACTCGGTCACCGCGGTCGAGTTCCGCAACCGCATGATCGAGGCCACCGGCGTCCGGCTGTCGGCCGCGGTCGCGTTCGACTACCCGACCCCGCTGGCGCTCGCGGAGCACCTGCTGGCCGACGGGGTCCAGGAGGTCGTCGCCGCCACCGGGTTCAGCGACGAGCCGATCGCGATCGTCGGCATGAGCTGCCGGTTCCCCGGCGGCGTGGCCACCCCGGAGCAGCTGTGGGCGATGCTGCGCGAAGGCCGCGACGGCATCGGCCCGTTCCCCGCCGACCGGGGCTGGGACCTCGACGGCCTGTTCCACCCCGACCCCGAGCACCCCGGCACCAGCTACGTCCGCGAGGGCGGGTTCCTGCACGACCTGCCCGGCTTCGACGCCGCGTTCTTCGGCATCAGCCCGCGCGAGGCCGAGGCGATGGACCCGCAGCAGCGGCTGGTGCTGGAGGCGGCGTGGACCGCGTTCGAGGACGCGGGCATCGACCCGACGTCCCTGCGCGGCACCCCGACCGGCGTGTTCGTGGGCACCAACAACAATGACTACATCCGCCTGACGGGCGCGGTCGGCGCGAGCGCCGAGGGCTTCATGGCCACCGGCAACGCCGCCAGCATCCTGTCCGGCCGCCTGTCCTACGTGCTGGGCCTGGAAGGCCCGGCGGTCACCGTGGACACCGCGTGCTCGTCATCGCTGGTCGCACTGCACATGGCCGTGCAGGGGCTGCGGTCGGGCGAGTGCTCGGCGGCGGTCGCGGCGGGCGTGACCGCGATGTCCACGCCGGGCGCCTTCGTCGAGTTCTCCAAGATGCGCGGGCTCGCGCCGGACGGCCGCTGCAAGGCGTTCGCGGCGGGCGCGGACGGCACGAACTGGGGCGAGGGCGTCGGCGTGGTCGTGCTGATGCGGCTGTCGGACGCGGTCGCCGCCGGGCAGGAGGTGCTCGCGGTGATCCGGGGCACGGCGGTCAACCAGGACGGCGCGTCCAACGGCCTGACCGCGCCCAACGGGCCGTCGCAGCAGCGGGTCATCCGCGCCGCCCTGGCCAACGCCGGTCTCCGGCCGTCCGACGTGGACGTGGTGGAGGCGCACGGCACGGGCACCACGCTGGGCGACCCGATCGAGGTGGACGCCCTGTTCGCCACCTACGGCCAGGACCGCGACCGGCCGCTGTGGCTGGGGTCGGTCAAGTCCAACATCGGCCACACCCAGGCCGCCGCCGGCGTCGCCGGTGTGATCAAGACCGTGCTGGCGCTCAAGCACGGCGAGCTGCCCAAGACCCTGCACGTCGAGGAGCCCACCGGGCACGTCGACTGGTCCGGCGGGGTGCGGCTGCTGGCCGACGCCCAGCCGTGGCCGCGCGGCGAGCGCCCGCGCCGGGCGGGTGTGTCGTCGTTCGGGTTCAGCGGCACCAACGCGCACGTGATCATCGAGGAGCCCGCCGAGGTCCCGGCGGCCGACCGGCCGGCATCGCCCGACCCGGTGGCATTGGTGCTGTCCGCGCGCTCCCAGGCCGCGCTCCAGCAGCAGGCGGCCGACCTCTTGCCCCTGCTCGACACCGAACAGCCGCGCGACCTCGCGTACTCGCTGTCGTTGCGCGCCCACCACTCCCGCCGCGCGGTCCTCGCCGGCGACCTGCGTGCGGGCCTCACCGCGCTGGCGGCCGGCGAGCCGTCGCCCGGCGTCGTCACCGGCACGGCGAACCCGGCCGGCAAGGTCGCTTTCACCTTCCCGGGCCAGGGTTCGCAGTGGGTCGGCATGGCCGTGGAACTGCTGGAGACCTCTCCGGTCTTCGCGTCCCGCATGGCCGAGTGCGCGGAGGCGATCGACCAGTTCACCGACTGGTCGTTGCTGGACGTGGTCCGCAACACCCCGAACGCGCCCTCCCTCGACCGGGTGGACGTGGTGCAGCCGGTGCTGTTCGCCGTGATGGTGTCGCTGGCGGCACTCTGGCGGTCCTACGGGGTCGAGCCGTCCGCAGTGATCGGCCACTCGCAGGGCGAGATCGCGGCGGCGGCCGTCGCGGGCGCGCTGTCGCTGGAGGACGCCGCCAAGGTCGTCACCCTGCGCAGCAAGGCGTTGCTGCGGCTGTCCGGCAAGGGCGGCATGGTGTCCGTGCCGCTGCCCGCCGACCAGGTCCGCGAGCGCATCGAGCACTTCGCCGGCCGGGTCACCGTCGCCACCGTCAACGGCCCGAGGTCCACGGTCGTCGCCGGCGAGCCGGACGCGCTGGAGCAGCTGCTGGCCGAGTGCGCGGAGAACGGCGTGCGGGCCAAGAAGATCGACGTGGACTACGCCTCGCACTCCACCTACGTCGAGGAGATCCACGACGAGCTGCTGGACGTCCTCCAGGGCCTCGCTCCGCGCAAGTCGGACGTCCCGTTCTACTCCACCGTGGACAGCTGCTGGCTGGACACCACGGTGATGGCCGCCGAGTACTGGTACCGCAACCTGCGCCAGACGGTGTGGTTCCAGCCCGCCGTCCGCGCGCTGCTCGACGCCGGGTTCACCGCGTTCGTGGAGTCCTCGCCGCACCCGGTGCTGACCATCGGCGTGCAGGACATCATCGACGACGCCGAGGCCACCGCGTCCGTCGTCGGCTCACTGCGCCGCGACGAGGGCGGCCTGACCCGGTTCCTGCTGTCGGTCGGCGAGGCGCACACCCAGGGCGTCAAGGTCCGGTGGCCGCACGGCGACGCCCGCAAGGTCCGCCTGCCCGGCTACCCGTTCCAGCACGAGCGGTTCTGGCCCGAGGCCGGTGCGGTCGTGGCGGACGCGGCGGGCCTGGGCCTGGCCGCCGCCGACCACCCGCTGCTGGGCGCGGCGGTCGCCGTCGCCGACACGGACGGCCTGCTGTTCACCGGCCGCCTGTCGGTGGGCACCCACCCGTGGCTGGCCGACCACGCCGTCGGCGGCCAGGTCCTGGTGCCCGGCACCGCGTTCGTGGAACTCGCGGTCCGCGCCGGCGACGAGGTGGGCTGCGGCAAGGTCGAGGAACTCACCCTCACCGCGCCCCTGGTGCTGCCCGAGAAGGGCGCGGTCCAGGTGCAGATGTGGGTCGGCGCACCCGACGAGGCCGGCCAACGCCCGATCAAGATCCACTCCCGCCGGAACGACGACACCCCGTGGACCCGCCACGCCGTCGGCCTGCTCGGCGAGGCCGACCAGCCCGCGCCCTTCGAACCGGTCTGGCCCCCGGAAGCCGAGGAACTCCCGGTGGCCGACCTCTACGACACCCTCGCCACCGCCGGCCTGCACTACGGCCCGGCATTCCGAGGCGTCCAACGCGCGTGGCGGCGCGGCGACGAGATCCTGGCGGAAGTCGGCCTCCCGGAGTCCGCCGGCAAGGCCGCTTTCGGCCTCCACCCGGCCCTCCTGGACGCCGCCCTCCACCCGCTGGCCCTCAGCACGACCAGCGAAAGCCCCCTGCTCCCGTTCGCCTGGACCGGCGTCTCCCTGCATGCGGCCGGCGCCACCACCCTCCGCGTCCGCCTGCGCCCAGCCGGCCAGAACGCCGTGGAACTCACCGCCACCGACCACACCGGCGCCCCGGTCGCCACCGTGGAGTCCCTGGTCCTGCGCGAAGCCACCGCCCCCACCACCCAGACCACCCACCACGACGCCCTCTTCCGCCTCGACTGGACGGAACTGTCGTACCCCGGTGGGACAATGGAGACGGGGGCCGGAGGCCACCGCTGGGCCACGCTCGGCACCCTCGACCTGCCGCAGCAGGCAGGCCTGGTCACCGACACCTACCCCGACCTGGCCGCCCTCCAAGCAGCCCTCGACAACGGCGCGCCGGTCCCGGACCGCGTCGCCCTGCCGTGCCTGAACCAGCACGACGACCCGGTCCAAGGCGCCTACCAGGCCGTCAACGACACCCTCAAAACCCTCCGCGAGTGGCTGGCCGACGAACGCCTGGCCGAGGCCAAGCTGGTCATCGTCACCCGCAACGCCATCAGCACCGACGAGCCGGCCGAAGACCTCGCCAACTCCCCGATCTGGGGCCTGGTCCGCAGCGCCCAGACCGAGAACCCGGACCGGTTCGTCCTGCTCGACATCGACGACCGGGACCCCCACCGAGCCCTGACCACCCTCGAACCCCAAGTCGCCATCCGCGACGGCGTCGCCTACGTCCCGCGCCTGGCCCGAGCGACCACCACCCCGGCCCTGGTCCCCGACACGGACCGCTGGCGCCTGGACGTCACCGAGAAGGGCACCCTGGACAACCTTGCCCTCCTCCCCGCCGGCGACCCGAAACCCCTGGGCCCCGGCCAGGTCCGCATCGCCATGCGCGCGGCGGGCCTGAACTTCCGCGACGTCCTGATCGCCCTGGACATGTACCCGGGCGACGGCGTGATGGGCGGCGAGGGCGCGGGCGTGGTCGTCGAGACCGCGCCGGACGTCACGACGATGAACCCCGGCGACCATGTCATGGGCCTGTTCCACGACGCCTTCGCCCCCGAGGTCGTCACCGACGCCCGGATGGTCGTCCGCGTCCCGCAGGGCTGGTCGTTCGCCACGGCGGCGGCCACCCCGATCGCGTTCTGCACGGCGTACTTCGCCCTGGTCGACCTCGCCGAGGTCAAGCCGGGCGAGAAGGTCCTGATCCACGCCGCCGCCGGCGGTGTCGGCATGGCCGCCGTCCGCCTCGCCCGCCACCTCGGGGCCGAGGTGTTCGCCACGGCCAGCCCCGGCAAGTGGGACGCCCTGCGCGGCATGGGCCTGGACGACGACCACATCGCCAACTCCCGCACGCTCGACTTCGAGCAGAAGTTCCACGGCATCGACGTCGTGATCGACTCGCTGGCCAAGGAGTTCGTGGACGCGTCCCTGCGCCTGCTGAGCCCCGGCGGCCGGTTCATCGAGATGGGCAAGACCGACGTCCGCGACCCGGAGAAGGTCGCCCAGGACCACCCCGGCGTGGCGTACCAGGCGTTCGACCTGCTCGCCATCGACCCGGACCGGGTGGCCGCGATCCTGCGGGACGTGCTGGCCCTGGTCGAGGACGACAAGATCACCCCGCTGCCGATCAAGCCCTACGACATGCGCCGCGCGCCCGAGGCGTTCCGGTTCATGTCCAAGGCGAAGCACGTCGGCAAGCTGGTGCTCACCGTGCCGCCGCGCCGCGACCCGAACGGCACGGTCCTCATCACCGGCGGCACCGGCACGCTCGGCGGCCTGCTGGCCAAGCACCTGGTGGCCAACCACGGCGTCAAGCACCTGCTGCTCACCTCCCGCCGAGGCCTCGACGCCGAAGGCGCGGAAGAGTTGGCCGCCGAACTCACGGGCCTGGGCGCGGAAGTCACCATCGCCGCCGCCGACGCGGCCGACCGCGACCAACTGGCCGAAGCGCTGGCCACCGTCAAACCCGAGCACCCCCTGACCTCCGTCATCCACACGGCGGGCGTCCTGGACGACGGCGTGGTCACCGCCCTGACCGAGGACCAGGTGCGGAACGTCCTGCGCCCCAAGGTCGACGCCGTGGTCAACCTGCACGAACTGACCCACGACCTGGCCGAGTTCACCGTCTTCTCCGCCGCCGCCGGCACCCTCGGCGGCCCGGGGCAGGGCAACTACGCGGCGGCGAACGTCTTCCTGGACACCCTGGTCGCCCAACGGCGTGCGGCCGGGCTCCCCGCCCAGGCGCTGGCCTGGGGCCTGTGGGGCGAGGCCAGCGGCATGACCGCGCACCTCGACGCGGGCGACCGCGCCCGCTTGGCCCGCGGCGGCCTGCTGGAGCTCTCGGTGGCCCAGGGCATGGCGCTCTACGACGCGGCCCAACGCATCGACGAGCCGCTGTTGGTGCCCATGCCGGTGGACCCGGCCGCCCTGCGCGAACTGGGCCGGGTGGACATGCTGCCGGTGCTGCTGCGCGGCCTGGTCCGCGGCCCCGCCCGCCGCACGCTGGAGGCCACGCAGTCGGCGGGCGCGTTCAAGGACGAACTGCTGCGCCAGAGCGGTCCCCAGCGCCGGCACACCGCGCTGGAACTGGTGAAGGCACAGGCGGCCACCGTCCTCGGTCACTCCAGCGCCAACGCGGTCGAAGCCACCAAACCGTTCACGGAACTGGGTTTCGACTCGCTGACCGCCGTCGAGTTCCGCAACCGCCTCAAGGCGGCCACGGGCCTCAAGCTGCCCGCGACGATGGTGTTCGACTACCCGACCGCCGCCGCCCTGACCGACTTCCTGCTGGCCGAACTGGCGCCCGCCGAGGTGGACCCCGCCGACGCCCTGCTGGGCGAGCTGGACGTCCTGGAGCGGTCTCTGGCGGGTGCCGGGACCCTCGAAGAGGCGGTCAAGGCGCGGATTACCGAGCGGTTGCAAGCGGTGCTGTCGAATTGGCGTGGGAAGTCCGACGCGGGCGCCGACGCGGGCGGACCGGACGTGGACACGGTGCTGAAGACCGCCTCGGCCGACGAGCTGTTGCGGTTCATCGACGACGAGCTCGGCGCCGCCTGAAGAAGGTCGCGCTGAGGAGGGCAACTGATGGCCAACGAAGAGCAGCTTGTCGAGTACCTCCGACGCGTGACGGCAGACCTCCACCAGACCAAGCAGAAGCTGAAGGAGGCCACCGAGCGGGAGCCGATCGCCGTCGTCGGCATCGGCTGCCGCTTCCCGGGCGGCGTGCGCTCGGCCGAGCAGCTGTGGGAGGTGGTGCGGTCCGGCGCGGACTGCACCACCGACTTCCCCACCGACCGCGGCTGGGACCTCGACGCCCTGTTCGACCCGGACAACCCCAGCGGCACCAGTTACGTGCGGCGGGGCGGGTTCATCCCCGAGGCCACCGGGTTCGACGCCGGCTTCTTCGGCATCTCGCCCCGCGAGGCCCTGGCGATGGACCCGCAGCAGCGCATGATGCTGGAGGCGTCCTGGGAGGCGTTCGAGCACGCCGGGATCGACCCCGATTCGTTGCGCGGCAGCAAGACCGGTGTGTTCGTGGGCGCGAACAGCGCCGAGTACCTGACCGCCATGCAGCGCAACATGGACGCGTTGATCGGCTACACCATGACCGGTGTGGCGGGCAGTGTCGTGTCCGGGCGTGTGTCCTACACCCTGGGCCTGGAGGGTCCGGCGGTCACCGTGGACACCGCTTGCTCCTCCTCGCTCGTGGCCGTGCACGTGGCCGCGCACGCCCTGCGCAACGGTGACTGCACGCTCGCGCTGGCGGGCGGGGTGTGCGTGATCTCCACGCCGGGCACGTTCGTCGAGTTCTCCAGCCAGCGCGGGCTCGCGCCGGACGGCCGGGTGAAGGCGTTCGCCTCCGCCGCCGACGGCACCGCGTTCGGCGAGGGCGTCGGCGTGCTGGTGCTGGAGAAGCTCTCCGACGCCCGCCGCAACGGCCACCACGTGCTGGCGATCGTGCGGGGTTCAGCGGTCAACCAGGACGGCGCGTCCAACGGCCTGACCGCGCCCAACGGGCCGTCGCAGCAGCGGGTCATCCGCGCTGCCCTGGCCAACGCGGGCTTGCAACCGTCCGATGTGGACGCCGTTGAGGCGCACGGCACCGGCACGACCCTGGGTGACCCGGTCGAGGCGCAGGCGTTGCTGGCCACCTATGGCAAGGACCGGGACCGGCCGCTGTGGCTGGGCTCGGTCAAGTCCAACCTGGGCCACACCCAGGCCGCCGCCGGTGTCGCGGGCGTGATCAAGATGATCATGGCGATGCGCAACGGCGAACTGCCGCCCACCCTGGGCGTCGACACGCCGTCCCACCACGTCGACTGGGGCGACGGCGCGGTCCAGCTGGTCACCGAGCCCGTCGAGTGGGCGCCGGGCGACAAGCCGCGCCGCGCGGGCGTGTCCTCGTTCGGCATCTCGGGCACCAACGCCCACGTCGTGATCGAGGAAGCCCCGGCCGCGGAGACCCCTGAAAACCTGCCGGTGAACGGCCCCACCCTCTGGGTGCTGTCCGCCAAGACCGAAGCCGCCCTGCGCGACCAGGCCGCCCGGCTGCGCGAGCACGCCGAAGGCCTGGACACGCACGGCATCGCGCACGCCCTGGCCACCACCCGCGCCCGCTTCGAGCACCGCGCGGTGCTGGTCGGCGAACGGGACGAGCTGGACGCCGCGCTGGCCGCGCTGGCCGATGGCGGCGTCGCCCCGAACCTGGTCACCGGCACCGCCGAGGTCGGCGACCGGACCGCGTTCCTGTTCCCCGGCCAGGGCTCGCAGTGGCTGGGCATGGCCGCCGAACTGCTGGAGACCTCGCCGGTCTTCGCCGCCCGCATGGCCGAGTGCGCGGCGGCCGTCGACCGGCACACCGACTGGTCCCTGCTCGACGTGCTGCGCGGCGTGCCCGGCGCGGCCTCGCTGGACCGCGTGGACGTCGTCCAGCCCGCCCTGTTCGCCATGATGGTGTCGCTGGCCGCCCTGTGGCGCTCGCACGGCGTGGAGCCGGCGGCTGTCGTCGGCCACTCGCAGGGCGAGATCGCCGCCGCGTGCGTCGCCGGGGCGCTGTCCCTGGAGGACGCCGCGCTGGTCGTGACCTTGCGCAGCCAGGCCATCGCCGTGGACCTCGCCGGGCGCGGCGGCATGGTGTCGGTGTCCGCGTCGATCGCCGAGGTCGCCAAGCGCCTGCCCGAGGGCGTGTCCGTGGCCGCCGTCAATGGTCCCTCCACGGTCGTGGTGTCCGGTGACAACGACGGCTTGGACCGGCTGCTGGCCGAGTGCGAGCGCGACGGCGTGCGGGCGCGGCGCATCGACGTGGACTACGCCTCGCACTCCGCGCACGTCGAGTCCATGCGCGACGAGCTGCTCCGCGTGCTGGCGCCGATCAAGCCGCGCACGTCGGAGATCCCCTTCTACTCGACGGTGGTCGGCGAGCCGATCGACACGGCCGAGCTGACCGCCGAGTACTGGTACCGCAACCTGCGCCAGACCGTCGAGTTCGAGGACACCGTGCGCGGCCTGGTCGCGGCGGGCGTGGACTCGTTCATCGAGGTCAGCCCGCACCCCGTGCTGGTGCCCGCGGTCGGCGACCTGCTCGCCGACGGCGGCTCGGCGGTGGGCACCCTGCGCCGCGACGACGGTGGTGTGCGGCGGTTCCTGCTGTCCCTGGCCCAGGCACACACCCGCGGGGTCGCGCCGGACTTCTCGACCCTGGTCACCGGCCGGCCGGTCGCGCTGCCGACCTACGCGTTCCAGCACCAGGCCTACTGGCCCAAGGAGGTCGGCGCGCCCGCCGACGCCGCCGGCCTGGGCCTGGGGTCCACCGGGCACCCGCTGCTCGGGGCGACCGTGGCCCTGGCCGGCGCGGACGGCGTGCTGCTCACCGGGCGGCTGTCGGTGTCCGCGCACCCGTGGCTGGCCGACCACCGCGTGGCGGGCCGGATCTTCCTGCCGGGCACGGCGTTCGTCGAGCTGGCCGTGCGCGCCGGCGACGAGGTCGGGGCCACGGCGGTGGAGGAACTGACCCTCGAAGCGCCGCTCATCGTGCCCGAGAAGGGTGCCGTGCAGGTCCAGCTCCGGGTTGGCGAGCCGGACGCGGCGGGCGTGCGGCGGCTGACCGTCCACTCGCGACTCGACGACGACAGCGCGTGGGTTCGGCACGCCACCGGCACGCTGACCAGCGGTGCCGTCGACGTCGTGGCCTCGGACGAGGCGTGGCCGCCGGCGGGTGCGGAGGCCGTGGAGATCGGCGAGCTGTACGACCGGTTCGCGGCGCTGGGCATCACCTACGGTCCGGCCTTCCACGGGCTGCGGGCGGTGTGGCGGCGCGGGGACGAGGTGTTCGCCGAGGTCGCCGCGCCCGACCAGGCCGACGTGGCCGGGTTCGGGCTGCACCCCGCGGTGCTGGACGCGGCGCTGCACCCGTTGGCGCTGGGCGTGTTCACCTCCGAGGGCGAAGGCCCGTGGCTGCCGTTCGCGTGGCACGGCGTGACCCTGCACGCGACCGGCGCGTCCGCCCTGCGGGTGGCGCTGCGGGCGGCCGGGGCGAACGCGGTCGCGGTGTCCGTGGCCGACCACACCGGTGCCCCCGTCGTGTCCGTCGAGGCGCTGGCCGTGCGGCCGTTGCCCGCGAACGCCTTGGCCGAGCTGGGCAACCCGCGCCACGAGGCCCTGCACGTCCTCGACTGGGCACCCGTTCCGGTCCCGGACGGCGAGGTGTCCCTGGTCGAAGTCGAGAGCCTCGACGCGGTCACCGAGGTCCCCGACTTCGTGGTGCTGCGCGTCTCGGCGGAGGGTCCCCTGGTCGAGGCCACTCATGAGGCCGTCAACCGGGTCCTCGAAGCCGCGCAGACCTGGCTCGCCGACGAACGCTTCGACAACTCGCGCCTGGTGGTGCTCACCCCGGACGCGACCAACCCGGCCCTCGCCGCCGTGTGGGGCCTGATCCGTTCCGCCCAGTCGGAGAACCCCGGCCGGTTCGTGCTGGTGGAGGCCACCGACACGACGAACCTCGGCCCCGCCCTGCGGACCGGCGAACCCCAGATCGCGCTGCGCGGCGACCAGGTCCTCGCCCCCCGCCTGTCCAAGGTCTCCGGCGAGCCCGGCTCTCTCAAGCTGCACGGGACCGTGCTGATCACGGGTGCCTCGGGCGTGCTCGGCGGACTGGTCGCGCGGCACCTGGCGACCCACCACGACGTCGACCACCTCGTCCTGGCCGGTCGGCGCGGCCTCACCGACGAGCTGGCCCGGTTGCGCGACGAGCTGGACGTCCGGGTCACGGTCGCCGCCTGCGACGCCGCCGACCGCGACGCCCTCGCCGCGCTGATCGCCGAGCACCCGCCCACGGCGGTCGTGCACACGGCGGGCGTGCTGGACGACGGCATCCTGTCCTCGCTCACCCCCGAGCGGGTCGCGACCACCCTGCGGCCGAAGGTCGACGCGGTGGTCAACCTGCACGAGCTCGCCGGTGACGTCGAGGCGTTCGTCCTGTTCTCCTCGGCGGCGGGCGTGTTCGGCGGCCCCGGCCAGGCGAACTACGCCGCCGCAAACGCTTTCGTCGACGCCTTCGCCGCCCACCGCCGGGCGCAGGGCAAGCCGGCCGTCGCCCTGGCGTGGGGCATGTGGGAGCTGCGCACCGGCCTGACCGGCGCGCTGGACGACGCCGACCTGGCCCGCATGCGCCGCTCCGGCGTCCGCCCGCTGTCCACCGAGGACGGCCTGGAGCTGTTCGACCAGGCCCTGGCCGCGCCAGAAGCCGCGCTGGTGCCGGTCCGGCTCGACTTGGCAGCCCTTCGCGAGCAGGGCGCGGCGCTGCCGTCGGTGCTGCGCGGTCTGGTCCGCGTCCCGCACCGCCGCCAGGTCGAGGCCGGCGCCGCCGCCGCGTCCGACCTGGTCTCCCGGCTGGCCGGCCGGGGCGTCGAGGAGCGGCGCAAGGAGCTGCTGGACCTCGTCCGCACGCAGGTCGCGGTCGTGCTCGGGCACAGCGACGGCGGCGCGGTCGGCGCGGCGAAGGCGTTCAAGGAACTGGGCTTCGACTCGCTGACCGCCGTCGAGTTCCGCAACCGCCTCAACGCCGCGGTCGGCCTGCGGCTGCCCGCGACCCTGATCTTCGACTACCCCAACCCGACCGCGCTCGCCGAGCACCTCGACGCCGAGCTGTTCGACGGCGCGGTGAAGGCCGTGGTCACCGTGTCGAGGGCGACCGACGAGCCCATCGCGATCGTCGGCATGGGCTGCCGGTTCCCCGGCGGCGTCACCTCGCCCGAGCAGCTGTGGGACCTGGTCTCCTCCGGCGTCGACACCGTGTCCGGCTTCCCGACCGACCGCGGCTGGGACCTGGACAACCTGGTCGACCCCGACCCCGACAAGCCCGGCCGCACCTACTGCGGCGAGGGCGCGTTCCTCTACGACGCGGCCTGGTTCGACGCCGGCTTCTTCGGCATCTCCCGCCGCGAGGCGCTCGCGATGGACCCGCAGCAGCGGCTGTTCCTGGAGACGTCGTGGGAGGCCGTGGAACGGGCGGGCATCGACCCGACGACCCTGCGCGGCAGCCGGACCGGCGTGTTCGCGGGCCTGATGTACCACGACTACACCGCTCACCTCCAGCACCTGCCCGACGAGCTGGACGGGTTCATCGGCACCGGCATCGCGGGCGGGGTCGTGTCCGGGCGGGTGTCCTACGTGCTCGGCCTGGAAGGCCCGGCCGTCACCGTGGACACCGCGTGCTCGTCCTCGCTGGTCACCATGCACCTCGCCGCCCAGGCCCTGCGCAACGGCGAGTGCACGCTCGCGCTGGCCGGCGGCGTGACCGTGCTGGCCACGCCCAACGCGTTCATCGACTTCAGCCGCCAGCGGGCGCTCGCGCCGGACGGCCGCTGCAAGTCCTTCGCGGCGGCGGCCGACGGCACCGGGTGGGGCGAGGGCGTCGGCGTCCTGGTCCTGGAACGGCTGTCCGACGCGCGCCGCAACGGCCACCCGGTGCTGGCGGTCGTGCGCGGCACGGCGGTCAACCAGGACGGCGCGTCCAACGGCATGACCGCGCCCAACGGGCCGTCCCAGCAGCGCCTGATCCACCAGGCGCTCGCGGACGCCGGCCTGCGACCGTCCGAAGTGGACGCCGTCGAGGCGCACGGCACCGGCACCACCCTGGGCGACCCGATCGAGGCGCAGTCGCTGCTGGCCACCTACGGTCGGGACCGCGGCGAGCACCCGCTGTGGTTGGGCTCGATCAAGTCCAACATCGGGCACACCCAGGCCGCCGCCGGCGTGGCGGGCGTGATCAAGGTGGTCGAGGCCATCCGCCACGGCGTCCTGCCCGCGACCCTGCACGTGGACGAGCCGTCACCGCACGTGGACTGGGAGGGCGGCGCGGTCCGGCTGCTCACGGAGTCCGTGCCGTGGCCGGAGACCGGCCGTCCGCGCCGGGCCGGGGTGTCGTCGTTCGGCATCTCCGGCACCAACGCGCACGCGATCATCGAGCAGGCCCCCGACACCATCGCGCCGGTGTCCTCCGCCGACCTCCCCGTGGTCCCCCTGGTGGTCTCCGGCCGTGACCGGGACGCCTTGCGCGCCCAGGCCGCGCGCCTGGCCAACCACCTCTCCGACGACCCGGCCGACCTCGGCTTCTCCCTGTCCACCACCCGGACGGCGTTCCGGCACCGCGCGGCCGTCGTCGGCACCCCGGACGAGTTGCGCGACCGCCTGGCCGCGCTGTCCCGGGGCGAGGTCGTGCCCGGCGTGGTGGAGGGCGTGGCGGAGGACGCCGGCACCGCCTTCCTGTTCACCGGCCAGGGCGCGCAACGCCTAGGCATGGGCACCGACCTGCGGGTCTTCCCGGCGTTCGCACGGGCTTTCGACGCGGTGTGCGCGGAACTCGACCAGCACCTCGACCGGCCCCTGCACGAGGTCCTGGACACCGAGGAGCTGCACCAGACCGGCTACACCCAGCCCGCCCTGTTCGCCTTCGAGGTGGCCCTGTTCCGCCTGCTGGAGTCCTGGGGCGTCCGCCCGGACTTCGTCGCCGGCCACTCCATCGGCGAACTGGCGGCGGCCCACGTCGCCGGCGTCTTCTCCCTACCGGACGCCGCCCGCCTGGTCACCGCCCGAGGCCGCCTGATGCAGGCCCTGCCGACCGGCGGCGCGATGGTCGCCGTCCAAGCGACCGAAGCCGAAGTCACCCCGCTCCTGACCGACGGTGTCGCCATCGCGGCCATCAACGGCCCGTCCTCGCTGGTCGTCTCCGGCGACGAAGCGGCAACCCTCGCGGTGGCGGCGGAACTGGCGTCCCAGGGCCGCAAGACCAAGCGCCTCACCGTCTCCCACGCGTTCCACTCGCCGCTGATGGAGCCGATGCTGGCCGACTTCCGGGCGGTCGCGGAGACCATCACCTACCGGGAACCCACTCTGGGCATCCTCTCCGACACCACCGACTCCGAGTACTGGGTACGGCAGGTCCGGGAGCCCGTGCGGTTCGCCGAGGCCGTGCAGGAACTGGCCCGCCGGGGCGTGAAGACGTTCCTCGAAATCGGTCCCGATGCCGTGCTCACCGCGATGGGCCAGGAGAGCGTCGCCGACGCGACCTTCGTGCCCGCGCTGCGCAAGGACCGCACCGGTCCGGCCGTGCTGACCGAGGCCGTGGCCCGCCTGCACAGCCGGGGTGTGACCGTGGACTGGGCGGCGTTCTTCGCCGGCGCCCGCCGCGTCGACCTGCCGACCTACGCGTTCCAGCGCACCCGGCTGTGGCCGGACGCGCCCGCCCAGGCCGCAGCCCCGACCGACGACTTCTGGGCCGCCGTGGACCGGGCCGACCTGGGCGCGCTGCTCGGCCTGGACGACTCGGCGTCGCTCAAGGACGTGGTCGCCGCCCTGGCGGCCTACCGCCGTGGCCCCGAGCCCGGTCACCAGGTGCGGTGGCGTCCGGTGTCCGGTCTGCCGACCGCGTCCCTGCACGGGATCTGGCTGGTCCCGGCCGACGCCGAGCCCATCGGTGAGGCCCTGGCCCGCGCCGGCGCGGACGTCCGGCGCTACTCCGACCCGACCGCCGAAGCCCTGCTCGCCCTGGCCCCGGACCGGATCGTCTCCGGTGTCCTGGCGACGACCGGGCACCCGGCCGCGTTGCTCGCCGAACTCGACCAGGCCCGCCTGGACGCCCCAGTCTGGTACCTGACCCGCGGCGCGGTCGCCGTCACGCCCACCGACCGGGTCGCCGACCTGACCGGTGCCGCCGTGTGGGGTGGCGCCCGCCGGGCGGCCGTCGAGAGCCCCCGGGCCTGGGGCGGCGTGGTGGACCTGCCCGACGCGCTGGACGACCGCTCGCTGACCGCCCTGACCGCCGTGCTCACCAAGGGCGCGGGGGAGGACCAGGTGGCCGTGCGCTCGGCCGGGGTGTTCGCCCGCCGACTGCTCACCGCGCCCGCCCTGGACGCGTGGACGCCGACCGGCCCGGTGGCCGTGCACGGCGGCCCGCTGGCCGACCGGATCGCCGCGCTGCTGGACGAGGCCGGCGTCAAGGTCACCACGGGCGCGGCCGAAACCCTGGTCGTCACCAGCGACGCCGACGACCCGATCGCCACCGCCCAGGTGTCCGACGCGGCCAACCTCATCCTGGTGTCCACAGTGGACGAGCTGTTCGGCCTGGGTGGCTCGCCGGAGACGGCCGCCACCTTCGACGCCCTGGCCCACCAGCGTGAAGGCGCGGTGTCGGTCACGGTCGACGCCACCGCGCGGACGTTCCTGGTCGCCATCGCGGACGGCCGGGTCGCCGGGGTCCCGGACTGGGCGGACTTCGTGCCCGGCCACACCGAGTTCCGGCCCAGCCCGCTGCTGCGGGAGCTGCCGGACGCCGTGCGGCACGCGGCCGAGGCGGACGACGGCGGGGGAGCCGACGTCGACAGCCCTGCCGCGCTGCGCCGCCTGCTCGACGGCGCCGACGAGGAGCAGGCCCGGTCCGTGCTCTCCCACGTCGTGCGGACGCAGACCGCGTTCACGCTCGGTCTGCCGTCGGCCGCCAAGGTCGACGACCACGAGGAGTTCCTGGAGATCGGGTTCTCCTCGCTCACCGCGGTCGAACTGCGCCGCCGCCTCGAAGCCCTCACCGGCCTCGAACTGTCGGCCGCGCTGGTCTACGACTGCCCGACACCAGCCGAGGTCGTGGAGCACCTGCTGGGGGACCGCGCACTCGTCGCGGAGCTGTCCACCCGCGACCGGCAAGCCGCCTGACCGCCCCAGGAAGGATCGATCCCCCATGACCAAGTCCGCCCAGCTCCGCACCCTGCTCAAGCCGCCGAAGATGGCGTGGAACCCCACCGACCGCAAGCTGCTGCGCGCGGCCGGCATCGAGGACCTGCGCAAACTCGCCCAGAAGCGCGTGCCGCGGATGGTCTTCGACTACACCGACGGCGCGGCGGACAGCGAACGCAGCCTCAGCCGGGCCCGGCAGACGTTCGCGGACGTCGAGTTCCGGCCCTCCGTGCTGCGGGACGTGTCCGAGATCGACACCACCCGGACCGTCCTGGGCAAGGAGCAGAAGCTGCCGTTCTGCCTGGCTCCCGTGGGGTTCACCCGGGTCATGCACCCGGAGGGCGAGTCGGCGGTCGCGTCGGTGGCGGCGCAGTTCGGCATCCCCTACTCGGTGTCCACCCTCGCCACCACGTCCCTCGCCGACATCGCCGCCGCCGCGCCCGGTGGCAGGCACTGGTTCCAGCTGTACTTCGCCGAGGACCGGGCGATGGTCAAGGAGCTGCTCGGGCTGGCGGAGGAGGCGGGCTTCGACACGATCCTGCTGACCCTGGACACGCCGATCTCCGTGCCCAGACGCAGGGACATCCGCAACGGCCTCACCATCCCGCCGTCGATGAGCATCGGCACGTTCGCCGAGGCGTGGCTGCACCCGGGCTGGTGGCTCAGCCAGATCCGCGGCGGCGCACCGTCCCCGAAGGTGTTGGCGGCGACCGGCGGCGGTTCGGCGTCCGACCTGATCAAGAAGGTCTTCAACCCGAAGCTGTCCGTCGAGGACCTGGAGTGGCTGCGCGGCGCCTGGTCGGGAAAGCTCGTGGCCAAGGGCGTGCAGAGCGTCGCCGACGCCCGCCGCGTGGCCGACGCCGGCGTGGACGCGGTCTGGCTGTCCACCCACGGCGGCCGAAAGCTCGATCGCGCCCCGGTGCCGGTCGAACTCGTCCCCGACGTGGTGGACGCGGTCGGCGAGCGCATCGAAGTGCTTGTGGACACCGGCATCACCTCGGGCGCGGACATCGTCGCCGCGATCGCCCTGGGCGCCACGGCGGCCTGCGTGGGCCGCTGCTACCAGTACGGCCTCATGGCCGGCGGCAGGCGCGGGGTCGTGAAGGCGATGGAAATCCTGACCCGCGAGATCGAGGTCACCATGAAGCTCCTCGGCGTGACCAGCGTGGACCAATTAGACCGCTCGCACGTCAGGTTCCGCTGACGTAGTCGGTCCTCTCACGGAGGTGTGTTGCTTTGGCGGAGATGATCGGGAACGGCTTGTGCCACTCGTTCAGCGGTGACGGCAGACTCGACATCCTCGCGCGCAGCGAGAGCACCGGAGACCTGTACCTGGTGCCGCACAGCGGGGAGCTGCGCGGCACCAGGACCTACGGCGACCCGGTGAAGATCGCGGAGAACTTCCACCACCTCCGCAACCACTACATGGTCCGCACCATCGACATAGACGGCAGCGGCCGAGCCCACGTACTGGCCCTGAGCACCCTGAAGTACAACCCGTCCGAGGGCGTCTTCCTCTACCCGAACAAGGGCCTCAACGGCCTGTCGACCTTGGGCGCCCCCATCAAGATCTCAGGCCGCCGAGCAGACCGCCGCTGGGAAACGATGTCCATCGGCAACCTGGGCCAAGGCCCGGACGTGATGTTCGGCCGAGAACAAGACAAGGGCGGCGTCCACGCCTTCTTCAGCCAGGGCGAGGTAGTAGAAAGCGAAACCTACGACCGAACCCCCCACCCGATGGTGGAGGTAGCCGTAGACGACTTCCCCTGGACCTTCGCCGACATCACCCGCACAGGCCGCCCAGACCTGCTGGTCATCCGAGCCAACGGCAACCTGGACGCCTACGAGTTCGGCAAGGGCGACCTCCACAACGGCGAAGCCTTCGAAAGCGAAGGCACCTGGCACACCATCCGCCAGAACTGGACCGCCAAGATCTTCGCGGTGACGGACGTAGACCTGGACGGCAACCCAGACCTACTGGCCCTGACCGACGACGGCACCCTCCTGGCCTACCTGCACAGCGGCAAGTTCGACCCGGACAACCCGGAAGCCACCTACGCAGCAGAGCCGGAGATCGTCGCCACAGGCTGGTCCGACTTCAACTCCATCAGCTAGCCCCCAAGCCCCCCAGCACAACGCGCCCAACGCCCGCAGGGCGCCCGAAGTAGCTCGCGCAGCAGACCTCCCAACTTGGGCTTCTTCCGTCATCCCCGTATGGCCTGCCCGAAGGGCTACCACAGATTTCCCCGGGTGCAGCCGAAAGTTTTTGCGAGGAACGAGCAAAAAGTTTTAGCGGCACCCGGGGAAATCTGTGGTTGGCTCCGCCAGGCCATACGGGGATGACGGAAGAAGCCCCCGCCCTTTCTTTTCCGTCCATCCTTGGCGGCCTGCCCGCCGGCGAGGCTCTTTTCACGCTCTTCAAGATCTTTGAACGCAACGCTTCGCTCTCAAGCCGAACGCGCTTCGCGCTCTCAAAACAAAAGCGGCGCTCGCCGCGCGGCAGGCCCCCGGGGAGGGAAGTGCGTCGGTTTCTTCCCCCGTCCGACCTGCCAGAGGCAACCACGCTTGGCCCGTTTCCGCAACCGGAAAAGCTGGTTGCGGAAACGGGCCAAGCGTGGTTGGGCTTCGCCCAGGCCGGACGGGGAAAGAAACCGAGGCCCTTCCCGTGGTCGCTAGCCGCTTCGGCTCGCGCCTTCGGCGCGTAGCGCCCATCGCACGGTCGTTTGTGTTGAAGCGTGTGGCCGTGGATCAGCCGGCCCGTTTACCCAGGCGCACCGGAAGCGAGCGCATCACCCGCACGAAGTACGAAGGCGCCCACACCAACTCCTCCTCCGGCACCGCCAACTCCAAGTCCGGATACCGCGTGAACAAGTGCTCCACCGCCACCTGGATCTCCGTCCGAGCCAACTCCGACCCAGGACAGAAGTGCGGCCCCCGCCCGAACGCCAGGTGGTGGTTGTCCTCCCGCTGAAAGTCCATCACATCCGGCTCGTCGAACCGCCGAGGGTCCCGCCCCGCCGCCGCGATCGCCAGGATCACCGTGTCCCCCTTGGCAATCGGCGTCCCCGCGATCTCCATGTCCTCCGCCGCGAACCTCCGGAACCCGGTGTGCACCGACCCGTCCCGCCGAGCCAGTTCCTCCACCGCCCTCGGGATCAACGACGGGTCGGTGCGCAGCTCCGCGACCTTGTCCGGCCTCTTCAACAACGACAGCACCGCATTAGCTATGCCGGCGACCGTCGTGTGGAAGCCGCCCAGGAGCATGAGCAGGGCCAGGCCGACCATCTCGTCGTGGCTGAGGTTGGTGCCGCCCTCGTCGGGCATGGTGGCCCAGCGGGAGATCAGGTCTTGGCCTGGGTTTTCGCGTTTGGTTGCTACCACGCCGTTGATCCACTTGTACAGCTCGGCGAAGGCTGCCGCGCTGCGTTGGGGGTGTTCGGTGAACAACTCCTTGCTCCACGCGCGGAACGAGTCGTGGTGTTCTTCCGGGACGCCCATGACGTGGCACACCGCCAGGATGGGCAGGGGCACGATCAGTTCGTCCATCAGGTCCAGGGTGTCGTCGGCGCGGACGGCGTCGACCATTTCCGACATCCAGCGTTCGATGAGGGGGCGCATGGCCTCGATGCGGTCCCGGCGGAAGGCCAGGTTGATGAACCTGCGCAGCCTGGTGTGTTCCGGCGGGTCGGCCAGGACCAGGTTCGCCGCCGGGATGCGTTCGACGATCAGCTGTTCGCGGTAGTCCGGGCCGGCCGCCTCCGGGGCGCGGACCAGGCGCGGGTCGCGCAGGGCCTCGGCCACCTCGTCGTAGCGGGTGATGTACCAGGCGGGCACGCCGTTGATGAGGCTCACCCGGTGGACCGGACCTTCTTCGAGCATCCGGTCGAACAGGGTGTGGGGGTCGCGGAGGTAGCTCTCGTCGAACGGCATTTCGAGCTCGGGGCGCTCGGGGTGCACGGGGCAGGTGGCCACGGGGCGGCTCCTCACTGGGTCCTCGCGTTGCGAGCAGAGCGGAAGGGGTGAGCGGTGCGTGGGCGGGGGAGTCGGGGTTTGGACGCTGTCAGCGGGTCCCAGTCGGGGCCGCCGGCGGTCAGGCGGGTCGGGTCGCCGAACACCGTGCCGGTGCGGACCTCGGCGAGCAGGTCGCGGCCGAGCACGGCGCTCGCGGTGCCGACGCCGCTGTTCATCACGTTGACGATGCCGTGGCAGAACACGGTCCCCGCCCCGGTCAGGTACAGGCCGCCGATCCCGGTGACCGGTCCCGGCCGGTTGCGGCCGAGCTGGTCGGTGGCGATCTCCAAGCCGTAGCTGGAACCCTCCGACGACAGCGTGAACCGCTCCTGGGTCAACGGGGTCGCGGCCTCGCGCCACACGATGTGGTCCTCGATGCCGGGGATCAGCGCGGCCGTCCGCGCGATGATCCGGTCGGTGATGCGTTCCTTCAGGTCCCCGTACTCCGTCTCGGCCCGGTAAGAGCCGTCGGCGGCGGTCGCGAAGCTCCACAGTGGACTGCCCTGCGGAACCACGGCCATGATCTCCATCGTGGAGTGGCCGTGCGGGGCGCTGCGCGGGTTGCCGGGGTCCTTGACGGTGGCCGAGGTGATGAACAGCGGCAGCTCGTCGGGCAGCTCGCCGCGGTACAGGGCCTCGTAGTAGCCGTCCACGTCGGTGTCGGGGAAGGTGTAGAAGTTCGTGTTCGGCATCCGGTCCGCCAGGTCGACGTCCAGCCCCAGGTAGACCGTGAGGAGCGGAAGCGCCATCCGGTACCGGGACACCCGCTCGGCCTGCGCGGCGGACAGGTGCTCGCGGCCGACCAGGTCGAGGAAGGTGCGCCGGACGTCGGCGTTGGAGATGACGGTCCCGGCCCGGACGACTTCCCCGGAGGCCAGTCGCACGCCGGTGGTCCGGCCGTCTTCGACCAGGATCCGCTCGACCTTGGTGTGCGTCCGCACGACACCGCCGTGCGACTGGATCACGTCGAGCAGGTGGGCGGCGAGGACCTGGCCCCCGCCGCGCGGGTAGTAGGCGCCACCGCGGATGTACTGGTCCATCGCGGCGGCGTGGACCACGGCGCTGACGCGGTTCGGCGGGGCCGCGTAAGTGGCGCTCTCGCCGGAGATGACGGCCCGAGCGCGTTCACTCAGGCCGCAGAGCTTGTACAAGTCGGCCAACGGGCGCATGCCCAGCGTGGTGAGCACCGGCGCCTTCAACGGGAACAACAACGCCTGTCGAGGTGTGGTCGGCAGACCCTTGCGCAGTTCCGCGGCCATCCGCCGCAGCAGTCGGATGCATAATCGGATCCGGCGTTCCTCGTCCGGGAACGTCTCGACCAGCCGCTCCAGGTAGCGGTCCCACCCGCGCGGCACCCGGAAGGTGAAGTCCGGGAACACCAGCGTGGTGAACCCGTCCGGGTCCATCTCCAGGAACTCGACCCGGTCGGCCAGCCCGACACCCCGCAGGATGCCGGTCAGCAGGCCGTCCTCCTGGCAGGCGCCGACGTAGTGCACGCCCACGTCGAACTCGAACCGGCGCTGCCGGCGGAACACCTGGCTGCACCCGCCGGCCACCCTGCCCTGCTCCAGGACCAGCGGGCGCAGCCCGTTGGTCGCGAGGTAGGCCGCGGTGGTGAGGCCCCCGAGTCCGGAGCCCACCACCACCGCGTCCCACGATTCAGTCGATAAGTCCCCCAGGACCGTCATCAATCACCTTTCGCCACAGGAGTGCCCGCGCTCCCCAGCACGTGCCCGCCTTCGGGACGGAGTTCGCGCGACCGCCGGAAGTCGCGGTGCACGAAGATGCGTTGCAGCCACCGGTCCCGGCCGTCGTAGCGGGGCGTGAACTCGGTCCGGCCGTGCAGGGCCAGGCGGTTGTCCACGAAGGCCAGGTCGCCGGGTTCGAGGATGAACGTGCGGCGCGAGGAGCGCAGGGCGTCGCCGAGCACGGCCATCGCCTGCTCCGCCTCGGCGTCGAGCGGGAACGAGCTCTCGAAGTCGATGCGGATGTCCGGGTCGTCGAAGCTGCCGCCCAGGATGCCGTGCGGCTCGGGCGCGCTGCGCAGGTCGCCGAACGACGCCGGCGGCTCGGTGATGAACCGCGGCTCGTGCAGGACCTTCCGCACGGCCTCGGGCAGCACCGGCAGGGCGTTGCGGATGGACGCCACCTGCAACCCGGCCACGTTGTCGTGGTCGTTGCGCAGGCAGTGCAGGCCCACGTAGTCCGGCCGGTACATGTGGAAGGCGTTCTCCACGTGCATGGACAGCATCACGGAGCCGGCGTTGCCCTGGAAGGCCTCCATGCCGGGCACCGGCACGACGTCCTGCACGAGCGCGCCGCTCTTCTCCTCCCGGAACGCGATCAGCTCGCCGAGCTGGAGGCCGACCAGCACCTGCGCGGCGGCGGGCACGGTCGACTCGCGTTGCACGGAACCGGGCACGGTCGGCGTGTCGGGCAGGTCGTCGGGCTCCACCGGCAGGTTGCGCACGAGCAGGACGCCGTCCAGGCCCGCGTCCCAGGTGAAGCGGCGCAGCATCTGCCGCAGCCGCACCGGCAGGTTGCTGGACAGCTCGCGCGCGGTGGCCAGCCACGCGGTCGAGTCCAGCCGGCGCGGCGGCCGGCCAGCGAGGTAGCGGGCGATGGTGTCGACCTCGATGTTCTCCTCACGGGTCAGGGTGATCACGCGGTCGGTGCTGTGCGTGGGCTGGACGTCGATGGTCACGCCGAGCCTCCTCTGCTGAAAGAACTCTCTGGCTGGCGGATCGGTCAGTCGTCTTCGTCGTCGTCGTCGTCGAAGAACGCGGAGTCGAGGTGCTCCGCGAGCTGCCTCGGCGTCGGGTTGGCGAACAGGTCGGCGAGCTGGGCGGGCAGGCCCAGGTCCTTCTTGACCTTCTGCACCAGTTGGGCGCCGAGGAGTGAGTGGCCGCCGCTCACGAAGAAGTTCGAGTCGGCGTGCAGGCCGGGCCGGTCGAGCAGCTCGGTCCAGATGGCGACGAGCGCGGCGGTCGTCTCGTCCGCCGGCTCGGCGTTCGCGGCGACCGCGGAGGACTCGGCCAGTTCCCGCAGGGCGAGTCGGTCCACTGTGGACGCGGCCGTGCGCGGGAGCTTGGTCATCGTCACCGGTTCGGGCACGAACGGCAGGGTGGCCTTGGCGTGCTCGCGCAGCCGGTCGGTCGCGTCGGTCTCGGTGAACACGAACACCGTGCCGTCCGCTTCGGCGGCGCCCACCGGGGCCACGGCGGACAGCGCCCGCTCGACGTCCGCGAGGTGGATCCGCTGTCCCGCGACGGTCACGTGCGCGTCCAACGGCCCGATGACGTCGATCCCGTCCGCCCGCCGGACCGCGAGGTCCCCGGTGCGGTGGAACCGGCCGTGCACCGGGTGCTCGCCGAACCGCTCGGCGGTCAGGTCCGGCCGGTTGTGGTAGCGGGTGGGCAGGGCGTTCCCGGTGGCGCACAGCTCACCGCGCACCCCGAGGCCCAGCTCGTGCGCGGTGCCCGGTTCGGCGACGAACCCGGTCGGCACGGGAGCGGTGTGCTCGGTGTCCGCGACCACGACCCGGCAGCCGGTGGTGAGCGCGCCCAGCACGTCGAGCAGCGAAGCGGTGGTGGCGGCACTGTTCCGCCACAACGCCTTCTCCTGCCCGACGACCGCGCTCGCCAAGGCCCGGTGCGTGAACTCCACCGCGACCGCGTCACCGGTCAGCGCGTACTCCAGGTGGGCAGGTGCGTCCAGGTCCGGTGCGGGCGCGTCGGCTCGGCTACCGCCACCGACGGTCGGGACCTGCACCGCACCCGGCACGGTCACGCCCTCGGCCGCCAGCACCAGCCCCGCCCCCGAATCGGCGAGCCGCGCCGCGAGGTCGGGGATCGGTTGGGTCGGGTCCAGCAGCACCACTCGGGCACCCGCCAGCCACACCCCCAGCCAAGCCGCCGCAAGGTCCGCACCGCGCGGGGCCAACACCGCCACGGTGTCCGCGTTCACCAGGTCCCGGGTGTCCAGCGCGGCGGACCACAGCTCGCCGTAGGTCACCGAGTCCGGCCCGTCCTCGATGGCGACCAGGTCCGGCTGCGCGGTCACCGTCGCGTACACGGCGTCCAGCACGTGCCCGACCGGCTCCGACACCACCGGCAGCACACGTTCCGCGGGGCTCAGCCGGGACAACTCCACCACCGGCCGCTCCACCGCGCCGCCCAGCTCGACCAGCAGCGAGTCGTACCGCTCCAGCAGCCGCACGACGTCGGCTTCCTCGAAGGCGTCCACGCAGAACGCGGCCCGGATGGTGGTCTCCTCCGGACCCGGCATGATGAAGAACTCCAGGTCGAACCGGCTGTACCCGTTCTCCGCCATCACGTGCCGCACGGGCATCCCGGTCAGCGTGGGCGCGGACTCGACCGTGCCCGGCACGTAGTTGAACAGGTGCCGGAAGAACGAGCTGCGCCACGACGACGGCGTGTCCCCGAGCACGGCGGGGGAGACGTGCTCCAGCGGCACGTCCGCGTGGCTGATCGCCTCCAGGAACGTGGACCGGGTCTTCTTCACCACGGCCCGGAAGTCGGCCTCCGCGTCGAGCTGGACCCGCAACGGCAACAGGTTGGCGTGGTAGCCGATGGCGTTCATGCTCTGCTGGTCGCGCACGTTCACGGGCGTCCCGATGACCACGTCCGACCCGGCGCCGTGCTGGGTCAGCAGCACGTAGTAGGCAGCCAGCAGCACCACGGCCTCGGACGCCCGCAGCTCCTTCTGGAACCGCCGGACGACCTCCCGGGCTTCGGCGGAGAGCTTGTGGTGCACCGTCGAAGCGCGCAGCGAGGACGTGGCACCCGGCGGCTTGGCGCACCACAGCCCGGACTCGCTGGCCCGCAGCCCGTCCAGGTTCTTCTGCCAGTAGGCGATGCTGCGCTCGTCGGGCGCACGCTCGGCCGGCGGGGAAACCACATCGCTGGCAGGCGTGCGCCCGGCCGCCACCTCCTCGTACGCGGTCAGCAGCTCGCGCAGCAGGATCGTGGTGGACATGGCGTCGAACACCAGGTGGTGCACGACAACGCAACACACGTCGTGCGAACCGCTCCACACGCCTGCCCGCACCAACGGACTCCCGTCCAGCGCGAACGGCGCCGCGATGAACGCGGTCAGGTCGGCATCGAGCCCGGCATCCGTGACGGCGATGTCCACCAGCGGCACGTCGACTGAGGCCAGGACTTCCTTGTCCAGAGCCACGTCGTCCGCGCGGAACACGGTCCGCAGCACCTCGTGCCGCGCCAGCACCGCGTCCAACGCCGTACCGAGCACCGCCCGGTCGAACCGCCCACCGACCTCGAACGCGACGGTGACGTTGTTGACCCCTGTGCCCGGCACCAGCCGTTCCAGGAGCCACATAGCCGTTTCTTTCCGGCTGACCGTCATTCGTCCCCCTCAGCACAGAGTTCGGCGAGCCGCGCCACGGTCCGGTTCTCCAGCACGTCCCGCAGCGACAGCGTCAGCCCGAGCTTGCGCGCCTCGTTGACCAGCTGCGCGGCACCGACGCTGGTGCCGCCGCGCACGAAGAAGTCGTCGTCCACACCCACCGCGGACACGCCGGAGAACCGCGCGAACAGCCCGCACAGCAGGGCTTCCAGCTCGTTCACCGGCGCACGCCCCGACACGGCCCCGGACGGGACCGGCAGCGCGGCCGTGTCGAGCTTGCCGTTCACGGTCAGCGGCAGCTCCGGCAACGCCACCACGGCACTGGGCACCATGTAGTCGGGCAGGCTCTCGGCGATGTCCTTGCGCACCTGCTGCACGTCGACGTCGATCGGCACGACGTACGCGACGAGCTGCTTGACGTCCGGCGTGTCCTCGCGGACCACAGCCGCCGCGTGCCGCACCTCGGGCACCCGCAGCAGCGCCGCCTCGACCTCGCCCAGCTCGATCCGGTAGCCGCGGATCTTGGTCTGGCTGTCGACCCGGCCGCAGAACTCGTACTCGCCGTCCGCGGTCGGCCGCACCCGGTCGCCCGACCGGTACATGCGGGACCCGGGCGGTCCGAACGGGTTGGCCACGAACCGGCTCGCGGTCAGCGCCGGCCGGTTGAGGTAGCCGCGCGCGAGCTGGGTGCCGGAGATGTACAGCTCCCCGATCTCGCCGACCGCGACCGGCTGCAAGCCGTCGTCCAGGACGTGGAAACCCACGCCGGGCATGGGTTGTCCGATGGGCAGCGGACCCGGCGGCACGACGTCGTCCGGCTCGATGACGACCGTGCTGCACCCGACCGTCGTCTCGGTCGGCCCGTACTCGTTGACCACGCGGGCGCCGGGGTGCCTGCGCCGCCAGGCGTCCACGGTCTCGCCGAGCAGGAGTTCACCGCCGGCCATCAGCTCGCCGGTCGGCGAGGCCTCGGCGGGCAGCGCGGTGAGCAGCGGGATGTGCGAGGGCGTGACCTTGACGAACCCGGGGCGCTCCCGGCCCAGCGGTCCGGCGGCGGGCGTGCCCATCTCCTCCAACGCGCCGACGTGCACGCAACCGCCGGTGGCCAGCGGCGCGTACAGGGCGGTGACGGTGAGGTCGAACGCGAACGACGAGTGCAGCACCGCCCGGCCGCGCACGCCGGGGTAGGAGCGCACGACGTGGTCGAGGTAGGTGTTCAGCTGCCGGTGTTCGATCACCACGCCCTTGGGCTTGCCCGTCGAACCGGACGTGTAGATGACGTAAGCCGCGTTCTCCGGCCGCAGGTCCACGGAGAACGGCACGTCCGAGGTCTCGTCGACCAGCACTTCCACGGCGTCGGAAGCCGGGATCGCGTGCCGGTCCTCGGACGTGGTCAGCAGCAGCAACGGTCGCGCGTCGCCCAGCATGTGCTCCAGGCGCTGCGCCGGGTAGTCGAGGTCCAACGGCAGGTAGGCGGCCCCGGTCTTGAGCACCGCCACGGCGGCGGTCACCACGTCGGCCGACCGGATGCCGATGGCCACCAGCCGTTCCGGCCCGGCCCCGAGCGCGGCCAGCCGGCGGGCGAGCCCGGTGGACCGGGCGTCCAGCTCCGCGTAGGTCAGGGTGCGCTCGCCCCACGCCACGGCGACCGCGTCGGGGGTGCGGCGGACCTGGGCGGCGAACAGGTCGGGGAACACCGCTACCCCGCCATCCGCAGCGCGCCGGTCATCAGCCCGGACACGGCGGCGGCCACGTCCGGGTGGCGCAGCATCTGGTCGTGGTCGACGTCCAGGCGGATCTCCCGCGCGAACTCCGCGCCGCGCTGCGTCGAGTGCGACGACGTGATCGCGGTGGCGTCGCGCCACAGCGGCAGCGGGTCCAGCTCGGTGGCGGCCCGCAGGTAGCCGACGAAGGACGCGAAGCTGCCGCCCAGCTCGGCGCGGATGTCCTCGTCCAGGCCCAGCCGCTGCCCGGCCACGTCGATGGCGTCGCGGAAGATCCCGGCCAGCGCGGGACCGATCAGGGACAGGTCCTCGAACCCGTGCCGCTGCTGGACGTCCTGCCCGTCGGCGTGGAACTTGGTGATCTCGTCGGGCGACAGGATGGTCTTCAGCGCGTCGGCGGCGCCGTGGAAGTCCCGGTACAGGCCGACGATGTTGGGCAGCTCGGGGTCAAGCAGGACCAGTCGCGGCGCCACTTCCTGGTGCTCGGCGAGCCGCGCGGCCAGCGGCGCGGCGAACACCGCGCCGGCGCAGTAGCCGACGACCGTGTCGACGGTCCGCTCGCGCCTGCGCACGCCCTTGACCCAGCGCTCCACGTAGTCGGCGCCGGACATGGTGTCCTCGGCGCCCGACGCCGGCGCGACGGTCTCCCACACCTCGCCGGGCGCGGACAACTTGGGGACCAGGTCGCGGAAGCACGCCTGGGTGCGGCCGGTGCTGGTGAAGTCGACGGTCAGCGTGAGCCCACCCTGCCCGCCCTTGCGCAGTATCTGCCAGGAGTTCTTCTTCACGTCAGGATTCCCTCGGGTAGCAACGGACATCGTCAGACGCGGGCGCTGTCCCGCACGTACCGCAGGACCACCGCGCCGCCGAGCACCACGGTCCAGCCGGCCAGCACGACGGCCGCCACGGCGCCGTTCGCGGGTTCGCCGACCGCCGCGTGGCCGATCTCGGCGAGCCAGCGGCTGGGCAGGACCGTGGACACCGCCTGCATCCACCCGGGGAACGCCACCGACGGGAACAGCGCCCCGCCGAGGATGCCCAGCAGCATGTGCGACATCGAGGTGAGCAGCTGGACGCTCTCCGAGGTCGCGATCTGCCCGATGAACACGCCCAGCAGCGCGAACGGCAGCGTGCCCGCCCAGATCCCCAGCACCAGGTGCAGCCAGCCGCCCACCGGCAGCCGCACGCCCTCCACCAGCGCGCCGACCAGCGCCACGGCGGCGATCGCGGGCAGCGCCACCACCATCGCGGCGGACAGCTTGGCGACCAGGTAGGACGGCGCGGACAGCGGCGTGATGCGCAACTGCCGCTGCCAGCCCGAGGACCGCTCGAGCGCGACCCGCGTGCCGACGTTGAGGGCCACGAAGAACGCGCCGAACGCGGCCAGGTTGCCCATCAGGTGCTCGCGGAAGTCCACCCCGCCCCGGTCGGCGAACAGGCCGCTGAACAGGTTGGCCTGGATCAGGTACATCAGGGTGGGGAACAGGAACGCCATGATCCAGAACTTGCGCGCCCGCACCACCCGGCGCACCTCGAACAGCAGGAAACCGGAGTTCATCAGGCAGCCTCGTCTTCGGTCGCGGTCAGGGCCAGGAACGCCTGCTCCAGGCCGATGGAGCCGATCTCCACGTCCCGCGCCTGCGGGTACCGGGCGAACAGCTCGCGCGCGGCGGCGTCGGAGTCGGCGCACACCAGCTCGACCCGCCTGCCGCGCGCCTCGGCGGCCAGCACGCCGGGCAGCAGCCGCAGCTGGTCCGGCGTCACACCGGGGACCTCGGCGGACAGCGTCCGGCCCGCCACGACCGAGCGGATCTGCGCGACCGTGCCGTCGGCGACGACCTTCCCGCCGCGCACCAGGACCACCCGGTCGGCGAACTCCTCGGCCTCCTCCAGGTAGTGGGAGGCGAACACCACCGTGCGGCCGGTGGCGGTGAACTCGTGGATCGAGGTCCAGAACACCGTGCGGGACTCGACGTCCATCGCCACGGTGGGCTCGTCCAGGATCAGCAGGCGGGGGTCGGACACCAGCGTCACCGCCAGCCGCAGGCGCTGCCGCTGACCGCCGGACAGCGGGCCGCGCCGGTCGGCCAGGTCGGTCAACCCGGTGCGCGCCAGCACCTCGTCGACCGGCAGGGCGTCGCGGTACAGGCCCGCGATCACCGTGATCAGCTCGCGGATCGACACGTCGTCCAGGAGCGCGCCGTCCTGGAGCATCGCGCCGACGACACCGCGGGTGACGGCCTCGCGCGGGGTGTGCCCGAACACGCGGATCTCGCCCGCGTCCGGGGTGGCCAGGCCCAGGACCAGGTCCACCAGCGTGGACTTGCCCGCGCCGTTGGGGCCCAGCAGCGCGACGACCTCGCCGGGCGCGATCTCCAGGTCCAGGCCGTTGACCGCGCGCACGTCGCCGTAGCGCTTGTGCAGCCCCGACACGCTGATCGCCGGCGCCGGCGGTGCCACCACGGCGAGCGCCGGCGTGGTCGCGGTGAGCCCGATTCCTTCGTCCATGTGGATTTCCCCATTTGGGTCGGCGCGGGTATGCGCTTATTGTTAGCAGCACCTCGCCGGGGGTCGGCCGGAAATAGTGGGCGGCCCGCGCGGGTGTGGGGGTGGGGTGCATTTCTTGTGGGGTGCCAGGGGTGTCGGTAGGGGTACCCCGTCGCCGCTCGCCGGGGCCATGATCAGGCCTGTTGTGGTGGTTGGGTGCGCGTTCGGCCGCGCCCGCTCGGGGAGGGGTGCTTCGTGGCACGCATGAAGGGGAACGGTCACTGTCATTCGTTCAACGGTGACGGTCGAATGGACGTCATGGCCCGTGACGACGTCACGGGGGAATTGTTCGTCTTTCCCCATCGGGGCTCTTTCCAGGGCACCGAGACGTTCGGCGAGCCCGTGCTGATCGGCACCGGTTTCGACCCGCGGCGCGACCACTACCTGGTGCGCACCATCGACATCAACGGCAACGGCTTCGCCGACGTCCTCGGCCTGAGCATGCGCCCGATGAACGAGCACCACGGGATCTTCCTGTACCCGAACACCGGCGGGCTGCGCGGCCTGGACACCCTCGCCGGCCCGATCCGCATCTCCGGCGCCCGCGACGACAAGAAGTGGGAGACGCTGGGCATCTACGACGTGGACCTCGACGGCTGCGACGACATGTTCGGCCGCGAGCAGGACGCGGGCAACGTGGACGCGTTCTTCAACCGCCGCGAGGTCAAGGAGAACGAGACCTACGACAAGTCCGCGCACCGGCTGGTCACCGTGGACGTCGACGACTTTCCGTTCGCGATGGCCGACATCACCGGCACCGGCCGCCCGGACCTGTTGGTGCGCCGGAAGAACGGCGACTTGGACGTGTACGAGTTCGCCCACAACGAGTCCGGGGACGGGCCGTGGTGGCGCGGCGAGGGCCGGTGGTTCACGCTCGGCCACGGCTGGCAGGAGTACGAGATCATCACCGTGACGGACCTGGACCTGAACGGCCGCCCCGACCTCATGGGCCTGCGCGGCGACGGCACCCTGGTGGCCCACCTGAACAACGGCTGGGACCCGTCCGCGCCCCGGGACACCTTCGGCGCGCCCGAGGTCGTCGCGACCGGGTGGCAGAAGTTCTCGGTGGTGAGCTGACATGGACGCCCTGGGCACTTTCCTGCACCGCTTCCCCGACGTGCCGTCCGATGTGGACGGCCCGCTGACCGGGGTGCGCGTGGGCGTCAAGGACATCATCGCCGTGGCGGGCGCGTCGAGCACCGCGCAGAGCGCCGTCCACGACCCGGTGTGGTGGGAGGACCGCGACGCGCCGATCATCGCGCGACTGCGGGCCGCCGGTGCGTCCATCGTGGGCAAGACGTCGATGGCCGAGCACGCGCTGTCCCGGCCCGACCCGGCCGCCGCGTTCCCCGTGCCGCGCAACCCGTGGGACCCGAACCGGTGGACCGGCGGGTCGAGCTGCGGCAGCGCCAACGGCATCCCCGCCGGGCTGTTCGACGCCGGCATCGGCACCGACAGCAACGGCAGCATCCGCATCCCGGCCGCGCTGTGCGGGGTGACCGGCCTCAAACCGACCCAGGGGTTGCTGCCCTCGCAGGGCATCCGGCCGTTGACGCGGTCGATGGAGACCGCCGGCCCGCTGGCCCGCACGGCTCGCGAGTGCGCCCGGCTGCTGGCCGTGATGGCCGATCGGCCCTACGAGGTGTCCCGGACCGCGCTGGACGACCTGGCGGGCGTGCGCATCGGCGTGCCGTTCGACCTGGTGAAGTACGCCGCCGCGCTGACCGACGAGACCGCCGCCGCGTTCGAGACCGCGCTGGACGAGCTGCGCGCGGCGGGCGCCTCGGTGGTGGACGTGCCGGTCAACGAGGGCTTCCCGCTGGTCGCGGCGCAGTTGGTGACGCTGCTGGTGGAGGCGTTCGAGGTGCACGGGACGCACCTGCGGTCGCGGTGGACCGACTACGGCCGGCCGTTCCGGTGGAACGTGGCCCTGGGCGGCGTGCTGAGCGCCGAGACGTACCTGCGGGCGCAGCGCGTGCGCCGGTGGGGCGCCGACGCCCTGCGGTCCCGGTTCGCCGACGTGGACCTGATCGCCACCCCGACCTGGCCCGCCGGCGCGCCGCGCTACGACGACGCCGCCGGCCTCCAGACGATCTCGTGGCTGCCCAGCGTGTGGAGCGCGGTCGGGTTCCCCGCGCTGGCGCTGCCGATGGGCTTCGACGCGGCCGGGATGCCGCTGTCGCTGCAACTGGCCGCCGCGCCGGGCCAGGACTTCGAACTGGCCGCGATCGCCGACGTCTACCAGCGGCGGACCGACTGGCACGACCGTTCGGTGCCGGCGTTCTCCTCGGCGGAGTGGGCCGAGGTCGCCGCGCCCGAGGCGCCCACCGACACCGTCGACCCGGGTGCCCGCAAGTGGCTGGCCGACGCGTTCGGCGAGCTGGAGGTGCCGGTCGGGGACGCCGACCTGGACCAGATCGCCATGACGTGGTCGAAGGTCACCGCGCTCACCGCCGTGCTGCCGGAACCACCCGTGGACGTCGAGCCGTTCCACGCGGACTTCAGGAGGAACCGATGAGCGCGATCCCGGGTCCGGACGGCCACCCGCTGCTGGGCGTGGTGCCCGCGTTCGTCGCCGACCTGCTGGGCACGCTGGAGCGGACGTTCGCCGAGCACGGCGACCTGGTGGCGTACCGCTTCGGGCCGTCCTGGGCGGGCCGCACGGTGTACGGGGCGTTCCACCCTGACGACGTGGCCCGGGCGATGACCGACCCCGCGGTGTTCGGCCGGGACACGGCCGGGTTCAAGGTGATCCGGGAGAGCATCGGCGACGGCCTGCTGACCTTGGACGGCGAAACCTGGAAGCGCCACCGCAAACTGGTCCAGCAGCTGTTCACGCACCGCCGGGTCATGGGCTACACGGCCCTCATGGCGGAGGAAGCGTCCAAGGTCGTCAACGACCCGTCGCTCCGCTCGGGAACGGTCGACCTGCACGACCTGATGCAGCGCTACACCCTCCGGGTCGTGGGCCGGGCCTTGTTCGGCGACGTCATCGACGACATCGTCGAGGACCTCCAGGAGTTGGTGCAGCAACTGGGCGAAACCTCCACCGCCCGCCGCCTCCAGCTGTTCACCCTCCCGTTGTCCCTGCCCACCCCGCGCAACCGCGCCCTGCGCGACATCCGCCGCCGCTTGTTCGCCATCGCCGACCGCGTCCTGGCCCTCCCCCCGCGCCCGGACGCCGACGACCTCCTGACCCGCCTGCGCACCGCCCGTGACGCGGACACCGGCGAGGGCTTGTCGGAGCAGGAGATCCGCGACGAGGTCCTGGGCTTCCTGCTGGCAGGCCACGAAACCACCGCAGGCGCACTGACGTTCACCCTGCACGAGCTGGGCCGCCGCCCGGACATCCAGTCCGACATCGCCCACGCGACTGACGACACCCTCGTCCGGGCGACGATCCAAGAGGGCATGCGCCTCTACCCGCCGGCACACAGCACCGAGCGCATCACCTTGGTGGACACCACGATCGCCGGCTACCAGGTCCGCGCGGGTTCGCAAATCCTGATCTCCCCGTGGGTAACCCACCGCCACCCGGACTTCTGGCCGAACCCCACAACGTTCGACCCCACCCGTTTCCTCGCCGGCGGCCCCACCCACCGCTACGCGTACATCCCCTTCGGCGGCGGCGCGAGGGCGTGCATCGGCATGCAGTTCGCCTTGATGGAGTCCACCATCCTCCTCAAGACCTTGCTGCGCGCGTACCGCTTCGACACCACCGCGCAACCACTCTCCGTCACCCCTCTGCTGACCCTGCGCCCGAACGGCCCGGTCCTGGCGACCGCAACAGCCAACACCCTCCAGCCCGTGTAAGCCTCCTCCGTGGCGAACACGGCCAGTGGCCCCGGGAACCCCCGTCCCGGGGCCACTGCTTTGTTCACGGCCTCAAGGCAAGCTTCCCCACCGTCTCCCCGGCTTCCAGCGCGGCCAGCACAGCCGGTCCCTCAGCCAGGTCGTACACGGTCGGTTCCCCAGGCAGATACACACCTTCCCGCCGCAACACGTCCAACTCACTCAGGACACCGGCGAACACCTCAGGCGCCTCCTGCGCCATCAATCCGATGTGCAGCCCCATCACCTGCACTTGGTGCTTGAACACCAACTCCCAATTGCTCACCGAAGCGGTGCCCCCAGCCGCCCCAAACACCACTACCCGCCCTGTAACCCTCCGAGCAGCATCCAAACTCCTCTTAAACCCTTCGCCCCCAACAGACTCCAACACAAGATCAACGTCCCGCACCCCGTCAACCTCGCCGTACTCCACCACCCGATCGGCCCCCACCCCAAGCACCACATCGTGCTTGGCCGCCGAAGCAGCGCCAATCACCGTCGCGCCGTAGTACTTGGCGATCCGAACCGCAGCCTGCCCCACCCCACCCGCAGCAGCCTGCACCAACACCGTCTCGCCACTCCGAACCCGCCCCAGGACCCGAAGCGCCGCCAAGGCAGTAGCCCAGTTCAACACCAACCCAAGCCCCTGCTCACTCCGCCACCCGTCAGGCAGAGCCACCACCCCAGCAGCCGGCATCACCACAAACTCGGCAAACGCCCCACTCCCAGCCCCCACAACCCGCGTCCCCACCAGCCCAGGATCAACCGCTTCCCCGACCCCCACCACAACCCCAGCAGCCTCAAACCCAGCCAGATAAGGCGGAACCGGCCCGCCGTCATAGACCCCTCGCGTCTGCATCACATCGGCAAAGTTGACCCCAGCAGCCTCAACCCGAACCAACACCTCACCAGGCCCAGCCACCGGCACCGGCACCTCGACAACCGCCAGCCCCCGAGGCCCGCTCAAGGCCCCCTGCCGCAACGCCCGCATCGTGTTCTCAACACCCATGCCCAGGACGCTAAAACCCTGCCGCAAGCGTGAGGGTCAAGCCAACTTCCGCGCAGCCTCCAGGTAGGCGTCCAAGGCGTCCCGATTCCGAGTCAAACAGGAAATCCGCCGCTCCAGCACTTCCCGCTGCCGCTCAACCTGGTCGATCATGTACTCACAGGGCACCTCAGGCAGCAGCTCCCCGGTCCCGTCCAGATACGGCAGGACCTCCCGAATGATCCGGGTAGGCAACCCACACTCGATCAACCCCCGAACCTGCCGAACCACCTCGACATCCCGCTCGTCAAAACACCGATACCCATTCCCCCCACGAGCCGGCCGAACCAGCCCTTCTTCCTCGTAATACCGCACCGCCCGGACACTGACGCCAGCCAGCCGAGCAACCTCCCCAATCCGCACCACCCCAAGCTAACCCGCCGCAGAACCCCCCGACCAGGACAGATAACGGGGTGTCGCCACACGCAAGGGCACAGCCACTGCGACAGTTGCCGCCAGCGCGTCACCCGGCGATGAGCTTCGCGGCGTCAGGGGCGTAGACGGTCATCCAGTGCGGACGAAGCCGGTAGTAGACCACGTCCTTCTCCCAGTCGGTGTGATCGCCGTAGAAGTCCTTGAGGTACGCAAGCAGGTCCGGCCAGTCCGCAGCCGGCTCGCCGTCCTCGGGGTTGAGGACCTCCACCGTGCCGTGCGCAAACACCCCCAGCTCCTCGCCACGCATATGCGCAACGCTGGCGGCGGGCCGTGCCGCAAGGTGGCGCGCCTTGGCAGCACCACGCGCCGTGCCGAAGCACCACTTGCCGTGCAAAAAGTGCCCATCCACGCCACTGATCCGCGGCTCACCCTTCGCCGTCACGGTGGACAGGGCAAGGGTGCACATGCCGACCAGGATCCGCGTGAGCTGCTCGGCGGTCACAGTGCGCTCGGCGACGATCAACCGGAGGTGATCGGTAGAGCGGGACAGGGAGGCGTCGAGCAGCGCCTGGAGCTCAAGGAGTTCTTCGGGTGTCTCACGCATCAGCCGACGATATCCACCGCTGGACCGGCTGACCGTGGTCGGGAAGCGGAAGGCGAACACGTCGAGCACGTGGGTGAGGGTTCGGTGTGGGCCGATCTTGAACCAGATCGGCCGCACCGGCGTGACCAGCACCAGAGCGCCCCCGGCAGGATTCGAACCTGCGACCTCGGGATTAGAGATCCACTTCTCCCGTCACCTGCCGGCACCCGCCAACACCCCTCATGACCAGGCGCTTCGCGGAC
>NZ_JBBEGC010000016.1:0-89904 GCF_037401995.1 Saccharothrix sp. CCNWYY140 | reverse complement strand
AACCCGGTAGTTAAGCCTTCCAGCGCCGATGGTACTGCACTCGTGAGGGTGTGGGAGAGTAGGACGCCGCCGAACATAACTTCCCCGTAGGGGGCACTCGATATCGAGTGCCCCCTACGGGTTTTTTGCGTTACGGTCCGAAGATGGCGGACGTCGAGAGACACCACGACCTGGCCGAGTTCTGGTCCCTGACCAGGGACTTCTACACCGCGGACCCCGTCCTGTTCACCGTGGCGATCACCGCGGTGGGCCTGCGGCTGCGCACCCCGATCCCGGACGACGAGTCGCCGTTGCTGGTGACCGTGACCGATGGCGGCCGGCTGGTCGGGGCGGCCTTGCGCACACCACCGTTCCCGCTGGAGGTGAGTGGCGTCGCACCGGAGTGGGCGCCGGTCGTGGCCGAAGCCCTGGCGGACGCGGGTGTCGAGTTGCCGGGGGTCAGTGGTCGGCGGGATTCCGTGGAGGCGTTCGTCCTCGCCTGGACCGAGCGCACCGGCTGGAACGCAGAGGAGAAGCAGTCCCTCCGGCTGTTCCGGCTGGGCGACTTGGAGCCGCCGCGGGACGTCCCGGGCACGGCCCGGCTCGCGACGCGGGCCGACGTGGACCTCCTCACCCGCTGGCACTACGCGTTCGTGGACGAGGCGGTGCCGCACGCACCGGACCTGGACCGGTCGCGGCGGTTCGTCGAGCGCGCCCTGGACGTCGGCACCGGCCAGGTGCTGTGGGTTGACGGCGACGAGCCGGTGTCGCTGGCGTCGGCGAGCGCACCGCTGGAGGGCATGTCCCGGGTCGCCCCGGTCTACACCCCGCCGGAGTGGCGTGGGCGCGGGTACGGTTCGGCGGCGACGGCAGCCGTGTCGACCTGGGCGATGCGGGAGGGCGCTGAGCACGTGGTGCTGTTCACCGACCTGGCGAACCCGATCTCGAACTCGATCTACCAGCGCATCGGCTACCGGCCGGTGACCGACGCCGCCGAGTTCTCCTTCACCGCGCCCGCTCCGGGACGCTGAGCAGGTCCCCGGGCTGGCAGTCGAGCGCCTCGCACAGCGCGGTGAGGGTGCTGAACCGGATGGCCCGCGCCCGTCCGTTCTTGAGGATGGACAGGTTCACCACCGTCACGCCGACGCGTTCGGACAGCTCGGTCAACGTCATGCCGCGCTCGGCCAGCAGCCGGTCGAGGTGTACCTGGACGCTCACACCGTTCCTTCAAGCTCCTCGCGCATGGCAGCGCTGCTCCGCACGACCTTCGCCAGTGACAGTAGGCCGAGCCCGACGACGACCGCCCACCACGGGACGTCCCACTCGGTCAGCGGGTCCACCCGGTGCGCGGGTGTCACGACCGTGCGCCGCTGCAACCCGGTCCGCGCCAGCGCCTCGACCAGGGTCGTGGCCGGCAGGGCGAGCAGCAGGTACCACCCGAACCGCCGCAGCCGGTCCGCGGTCTCGACGGTGTGGACGCCGCGCCGGGACGCGTGTTCCAGCAGCAGCACCAGCAGCAGGAACGTGCCGGCGGTCGCGAACGCCGACGGCGCGTGCTCCAGGAACCCGAGCACCTGGTCCCACCCCGTCGGCTCGGCCAGGCAGACGCGGGTGCCGGTCGGGTGGGTGCGGCCGACGTTGCGGTACGGCCCGAGGTCGTCGACCGCCCCGAGGACGCGGCTGGTGGTGAAGCACAGCTCGTAGGTCAGCGACTGGTAGAGCTGCCGCAGCGCCCCGAACGCGAACCCGACCGCGGTGACGGCCCACAGGAACCTGGCGACGCGGGTGAACGGCTGGAGCATCAAACCGTCGCCTCCAGCTCGGCCCGCATCTCCGCGCCGGCGTCGAGGACCTTCGCCAGGCTCAGCAGGCCCAGCCCGGTCAGCACCGCCCACCACGGGAAGTCCCAGTCGCCGACGAACGAGAACGTGTCGTAGGGCGCCAGCAGCCACCGGGCGAGCGCTTCGACCAGCGTGGACACCGGCAGTGCGATCAGCAGGTACAGCCCGTACCCGCGGACGTCGGCGGCGGTGTGGACGTTGTGCGGTCCCAGGCGTTGGGCGCGGACGAGCAGGACCAGCAACAGCAGCAGGGCGCCGACGTGGACCACCGCGGTGGGCGTGTGCAGCAGCAGGCTCAACGCCCGCTCGCCGCCGGTCGGCCCTTCGATGCACGTCTCGCGCCAGCTGTCCCGCACGCACACCGGCTTGCGCAGCGCGTCGAGCACAGTGACGAACAGCCCGCTGACCAGCGTGAACACGGCGATGCCGGTGATGGCCGTGACGACGCCGAGCAGTGGCTGCACCTGGTTGCCCCGAGTGGACGACATGTTCCCCCCATATCGTTTTTCGATGTTATCGAGAAACGATACCCCCGAAGACCTCCCGCGTCACCGGTCGCCCGCGCGCCGCCGACGAGAAGACCAGGGACGTCGTGGTGTCCCCGTACCGCTGGGCCTGCTCGACGAAGTCCTCCAGCTCCACCATCGACCGGCACACCACGCGCAGCAGCCAGCAGTCGTCGCCGGTCACGTGGTCGGCGTCGAGGACCTGCGGCAGGGTCACGACCCGCTCCCGGAACCGGGGCGTGTCCAGGCTGCGCACCCGCACCCGCACGATGGCCTCGATCGGCAACCCCAGCCGCTGCGGCGACACCACCGCCCGGTACCCGGTGATCACCCCGGCCTGCTCCAGCCGACGCACCCGCTCGGTCGTCGCCGGCGCGGACAGGGAGACCCGCTTGGCCAGTTCGGTGAACGTCATGCGCCCGTCCTGCTGGAGGAGTTCCAGCAGCTTCCAGTCCAGGTCGTCCAGTTCCACCGTGGAATCGTAGGCACAAGGCCGGCAACGCCTGGACTTCCGCATGTGATCGGCTCGGAGCTCCCAGCAGGATTGCGGTCATGACGAACACGCTGCGCTTCAGCCCCGCCGACCCCGCCACCGCCGCCGCGTTCTTCGCCGCCGAACTGTCCTTCGAGGCCGACCCGGACGACGTGGTCCGCGACATGAAGGAAGGCACCACCGCCGGCTTCCGGCTGGTCGAGGCGCGCAGCCGGGAGGCGTTCGCCAAGGCGCGCATCCCCGGCGCGATCAACCTGCCGCACTGGGAGATGGACGCGACCACGACGCGGGACTGGGACCGCGACCTGGTCTACGTCGTCTACTGCGAGAGCTTCGAGTGCAACGCCGCCACCAAGGGCGCGCTCAAGCTGGCCACGCTCGGCTTCCGGGTGAAGCGGCTGGCCGGGGGCATCCGGGCGTGGCTGGCCGCCGGCTACCCGGCCGAGGGCAGCGAGGTCGACCGGCCGGGGAACCTCCACGGCATCACCTGCGACTGCTGATCTACCCTCGGACGAGTGACGCGCCTGCTCGTGCTGCAACCCGATGACAGTGACCCGATCGCCCGCCTCGGCGACTGGCTGACCGGCGCCGGGGCGGTGCTCGACGTCCTCAAGCCGTACGAGCGGCCCGTGCCGGAGACCCTCGACGGCTACGACGGCGTGGTGTGCCTGGGCGGCGCGATGGGCGCCCTGGACGACGCCGAGCACCCGTGGCTGGCCGACGTGCGCAAGCTGCTGTCGCACGCGGTCGCGAAGCGGGTGCCGACGCTGGCCGTGTGCCTGGGCGCGCAGCTGCTCGCGGTGGCCACGGGCGGTCAGGTGCGGCGGGGTCCGCAGCCCGAGGTGGGTGTGATGCTGGTGGCCAAGCGGGACGTGGCGGGCGCGGACCCGTTGTTCGGGGAGCTGCCGTGGACGCCGGACGTGCTCCAGTTCCACCAGGACGAGGTCGCGCTGCTGCCGCCGACCGCGGAGCTGCTGGCGTCCTCGCCGAAGTGCGCGAACCAGGCGTTCCGGGTCGGCGAGAACGCCTACGGCATCCAGTTCCACATCGAGACCACGCCGGAGATCGTGCTGCGCTGGGCGGCCGGCGCGCCGGACACCGCCGCCACCGCGCGTCCCGGTCAGCTCGGCGAGGAGCAGCTCGTCCGGGGTCACGAGGACATCGCGGAGGTGTGGCAGCCGTTCGCCGAGCGGTTCGTGCGCCTGGCGGCCGGGGAGCTCACGCGGCACCGGAACCTGCCGTTGGTGTGACGAACCCCCGCTGATGTGAGTGTTCATCTGCTGTCAAGGTAGCGTTCATCCACGACTGTGTCGGTTCAGCCGGAGGAATCAGCGTGGATGCCTCGCTCCTCGTCATCATCGTCGTCGCGACAGCGTTGGTATTCGACTTCACCAACGGCTTCCACGACACCGCGAACTCGATGGCGACATCCATCGCGACGGGGGCGTTGAAGCCCAGAACGGCCGTCGCGTTCTCCGCCGTGCTGAACCTGGTCGGCGCGCTGCTGTCGGTCGAGGTCGCCAAGACGATCTCCGGCGGTGTCGTGGACGACGCCCGGATCACGCCCGCGGTGGTGTTCGGCGGCCTGGTCGGGGCGATCATGTGGAACCTGGTCACCTGGTACGTGGGCCTGCCGTCGAGTTCGTCGCACGCGCTGTTCGGCGGGCTGATCGGCGCGACCTGGATCGCGTCGGGCGCGGACGCCGTGCACTTCGCGAAGGTCGTGGACAAGGTCGTGGTGCCGTCGATCGCCGCGCCGCTGGTGGCCGGGATCGTGGCGCTGCTGGCCACCTACCTGACCTACAAGCTGACCCGGCGGGCGCGCGCGTCGGTGGCGAGCAAGGGTTTCCGGGCCGGGCAGGTGGCGTCGGCGGCGCTGATGTCGCTGGCCCACGGCACCAACGACGCCCAGAAGACGATGGGCATCATCACGCTGACGCTGATCACGGCGGGCACCCTCGCGCCCGGCGCCGAACCACCTCTGTGGGTGATCCTGAGCGCGGCGGTCGCGATCGCCCTGGGCACCTACCTGGGCGGCTGGCGCATCACGCACACCCTGGGCAAGGGCCTGACCACGATCGAGGCGCCGCAGGGCTTCGCGGCCCAGACCAGCGCGGCGACCGTGATCATGGCGTCCTCGCACCTGGGCTTCGCGCTGTCCACCACGCACGTCGCGTCCGGCGGCATCATGGGCTCCGGCCTGGGCCGCCGGCTCGACGGCGTGCGGTGGGGCGTGGCCGGGCGGATGGCGCTGGCCTGGCTGTTGACCCTGCCGGCGGCGGGCATCGTGGGCGCGGCGGCGGGGAAGGTCGCCTCGCTGGGCACCGCCGGCGTGGTCGTCGTGGCGGTGGTCGGGGTGGTCGTGTCGGCGGGCATCTGGCTGCTGTCGCGGCGGGAGCCGGTGCGGCCCGAGCACGTGGTGGACGAGATCGCGGCGCAGGCCGAGACGCACAAGGTGGCGGTATGAAGGTCGACTGGACGGCGCTGGGCACGGTGTTCGGCGTGAGCCTCGGCGTGGTGCTGGGGCTGGTGGTGCTGTTCGCGCTCGCGCTGCGGGCGCTGTCGGCGCGCGAGGAGGCGCGGGAACGCGGCGGGTCCGCGGCCGTGGCCACCGGGGTCGCCGGCACGTGCCTGGTGGCCTGCGTGATCGTTGTGTTGTTCGGTATCTACTTGATCGTGGCACGCTGACGCTTCACCTCCCGCCGACCGGGAATAGGGTGTTCGTCGATGACCGATCCAGCGCGCACCCCCACGTCCCCCGCTCGGTTCGGCCTGACCGAGGCACGCGGCGGTGAGCACCTGCGGGCGGCCGGGTGGTGGGCCGACCGCCGCCCCACCGAGGGCGCCGAAGCGGTCCTGTGGGCGTTGTCCCGCAGCCCCGACCCGGACCTGGCGCTGCTGGGCGTGGACCGGCTCCGGAGGGCGCTGGGCGCCGGGTGGGCGGAGCTGGACGAGGCCCTGCGGGCCAGTGACGTGCTGCGCGGTCGGCTGCTGGCGGTGCTGGGGTCGTCCACCGCGCTGTCGGACTTCCTGGTCGCCAACCCGGCGCGGTGGCGGTCGCTGACCGACGCGGAACCCGTGGCGGCGGAGTCGTTCACGCCGGCGCTGGTCGCCGCCGTTGACGGGCTGACCGGCGCGGACGCGGTGCGGGCGCTGCGGCTGGAGTACCGGGCGCTGCTGTGCCGGGTCGCCGCCGAGGACCTGGCGCACGTCGTCGAGCCGGACCTGCCGTACGTGAGCTACGACGACGTGGCCGGGCTGCTGTCCGACCTGGCCGTGGCGGCGTTGACCGCGGCGCTGGACGTGGCGAACCGCCAGGTTCCGCGGTCGGAGGAGTGCCGGCTGGCCGTGATCGCGATGGGCAAGTGCGGCGCTCGGGAGCTGAACTACGTCAGCGACGTGGACGTGGTGTTCGTCGGCGAGGGCGACATCGCCGTGGCGACCCGGGTGGCCAGCACGATGATGCAGGTCGCGGGGCAGTCGTGCTTCGAGGTGGACGCGGCGCTGCGGCCCGAGGGCAAGGCCGGCGCGCTGGTGCGGACCCTCGACGGGCACGCCTCCTACTACCGGCGTTGGGCGCGGACGTGGGAGTTCCAGGCGTTGCTCAAGGCCCGGCCGGTCGCCGGTGACGAGGAGCTGGGGCAGCGGTACCTGGAGGTCGTGCGGCCCTTGGTGTGGACGGCCGCCGAGCGCGAGGACTTCGTGCCGGACGTGCAGGCCATGCGCCGCCGCGTGGAGGACCACGTGCCGCTGGGCCTCGCCGACCGGGAGCTGAAGCTGGGGCGCGGTGGCCTGCGGGACGTCGAGTTCGCCGTCCAGCTGTTGCAGCTGGTGCACGGGCGCGGTGACGAGGCCCTGCGGATCCCGACGACCACGGCGGCGCTGGCGGCGTTGGGGCGCGGCGGGTACGTAGGCCGCACGGACGCCGCCGACTTCGGCCGCGCCTACCGGTTCCTCAGGACTTTAGAACACCGGTTGCAGCTCCAGCGGCTGCTGCGCACGCACCTGTTCCCCGCCGACGACGACACGTCGGCGTTGCGCTGGCTGGCGCGGGCGGCCGGGTTGCAGGCCGAGGGCGGGCTGTCCGAGGGGCAGGTGCTGCTGGCGGAGTTCCGCAAGCGCGCCAACCAGGTGCGGCGGCTGCACGAGAAGCTGTTCTACCGGCCGCTGCTGCAAGCGGTGGCCAACGTGCCGACCGAGGCGTTGCGGCTGACCACCGGCGAGGCGGCGGCTCGGCTGGCCGCCCTGGGGTACGCGGCGCCGGACGGGGCGTTGAAGCACATCGAGGCGTTGACCCGCGGGGTGTCGCGGCGGGCGCGCATCCAGATGGCGTTGCTGCCGGTGCTGCTGGACCTGCTGGCCGGCACGCCCGACCCGGACGGCGGGCTGCTGTCCTACCGGCGGGTGTCCGAGGCGCTCGCCGAAACGCCCTGGTACCTGCGGCTGCTGCGGGACGAGGGCACCGTGGTGGACCGGCTGGCCGCGCTGCTGGGCACGTCCCGGCTGGTGCCGGACCTGCTGGTGCGCGCGCCGGAGGTGCTGCGGCTGCTGGCCGACACGACCGCGCTGGTCGGGCGGGACCCGATGGCCATCGGCAACCCACTGCGCAGCACCGTGTCCCGCTACAACGACCTGGACCGCGCGGTCGCCGCCGCCCGGTCCCTGCGCCGGCACGAGCTGCTGCGCGTGGCGTCGGCGGACCTGCTGGGGCTGGTGCCGCTGCGGACGGTGTGCGTGTCGCTGTCCGAGGTGTGGGTGGCGGTGTTGCAGGCGGCGCTGGACGCGGTGCAGCGGTCGTCGGGGGAGCCGTTGGCGTCGCTGGCGGTCATCGGCATGGGCCGGCTGGGCGGGCGTGAGCTGGGGTACGGGTCGGACGCGGACGTGATGTTCGTGTGCGAGGCGCTCGACGGCGTGTCGGACTCCGAGGCCGCGCGGTGGGCCAGTTCCGTGGTGGAGAAGGTGCGGCGGCTGCTGGCCGCGCCGTCCCAGGACCCGCCGTTGCAGGTGGACGCCGACCTGCGGCCGGAAGGCAGGCAGGGGCCGTTGGTGCGGACGTTCGAGTCCTACCGGGCCTACTACGCGCAGTGGTCGGAGCTGTGGGAAGCGCAGGCGCTGCTGAGGGCCCGGTTCATCGCGGGCGACCCGGAGTTGGGCGCGCGGTTCCTGGAGATGGTCGAACCCGTCCGGTACCGGCCGCAAGGGTTGGACGCGGCGTCCGTGCGGGAGATCCGGCGCATCAAGGCCCGCGTCGAGGCCGAACGGCTACCGCGCGGCGCGGACACGTCCCTCCACACCAAGCTGGGCCGGGGCGGGTTGGCCGACGTGGAGTGGACCGTGCAGCTGTTGCAGTTGCAGCACGCCCACGAGGTGACCTCGCTGCGCACACCGTCCACCGTGCGAGGGCTGCGGGCGGCTGAGGAGGCCGGGCTGGTGTCGGCGGAGGACTCGGCGGCGCTACGGGAAGCCTGGATGTTCGCCACCCGTGCGCGCAACGCGATCGTGCTGGTGCGGGGCAAGGCCGGGGACCAGTTGCCGACCACCGGGCGCGACCTCGCCGCGGTGGCCGGGGTGATGGGCCACCAGGGCGACCCGGGCGAGTTCCTCGACGCCTACCGCCGCACCACCCGGCGGGCCCGCACGGTGGTCGAGCGGGTCTTCTACGGTTCGTGAACACTGGGGTCCGTGAAGGCGATTGCACAGAACTCGTTCGGAGATGTCGACGTCCTCTCGCTCCAGGAGCTGCCCGACCCGGCGATCAACTTCGATGAGGTCCTCGTGGAGGTGCGCGTGGCGGGCGTGAACCCCGTCGACCGCCTCATCCGCCTGGGTTACGCCAAGGACACCCTGCCCCACCACTTCCCGTTGATCCCCGGTTGGGACGTGGCCGGCGTGGTGCGCGCCGTGGGACCCGCCGTGGACGGGTTCAAGCCGGGTGACGAGGTGTTCGGCTACCAGCGCAAGGACCACGTGCAGCACGGGACCTACGCGGAGCTGATCGCCGCCACCGAGCGCGGCCTGTGGCACAAGCCCGCCACGCTGTCGTTCGAGGAGGCCGGTGGGCTGGCGCTGACCGGGCTCACGGCGTTGCAGGCGCTGCGCAAGGTCGGCGTGTCCGACGGCGACACGGTGCTCGTGCACGCCGCCGCGGGCGGGGTGGGGCACCTGGCTGTGCAGGTCGCGCGGCTGCTGGGCGCGTCCCGGGTCATCGGCACGGCGTCCCCGCGCAACCACGACTACGTGCGCTCACTGGGCGCCGAGCCGGTGTCCTACGGGGACGCTCTGGTCAACAACGTGGCCGAACTCGTCGGCGGTGACGGCAAGGTCGACGTGGCCCTCGACTGCGTCGGCGGGGCGGCGCTGAACGACTCGCCCGCGCTGGTTCGCGACCCGGCCCGGATCCTGTCCATCGTGGACACCAACGTGCTGGAGATCGGCGGCGCGTACACCTACGCCAAGCCCGTGCAGGCGGACCTGGAGTGGCTGGCCCGGCACGCCGGCAGCGGCGAACTGCGCGTCACCGTGCAGCAGACGTTCCCGCTGGCCGAGGCGGCGGAGGCGCACAAGCTGCTCGAAGGCAGGCACGTGCGCGGCAAGATCGTGCTGACGGTCTGACTGGTCGGGGCCTCCGCGGGGAGGCCCCGGTCTTCCTCAGTCCTCGTCGACCGTGGGGACGGAGGTGAGCAGCTCGACCACCCACTCCTCCACGAACGAGTCGTCTCCGTCCTCGTCCGGCACAAGCCGGTTGGAGACCTTGACGCCCAGGCCGAGCACGTCGGCGGCGCCGATCGCCTCGATCGCCTCGGCGGCGGAGTCGAAGATGTTGGTGGACAGCACCTGTGCGGTAGCGACGTCATCAGACACGGCGCGACCCTAACCGCCCACCACGAACGTGCGACGACCTACCCCTCTTGTACGAGGTGTCGTCGCGCGTGCACGCTGGGTTGATCAGGGGTGTGCCATCTCGTTGCACGCATTGACTATTGGTGCTGGTTCTGCGGAGACTGTGGTGGCTCTGGGGGAGCCTGAACGTTCGCACGCGTGCGCCCGGACGAAGGACGTCATGGACGACGAGATCCACCACCATCACCACCGCAAGAAGAACAACCGCGCCGCGCTCAAGATCGGACTGGTCGTCCTGGGCGTGCTAGTCCTCCTGGGCGTGATCCAGGCGGCGACCGCGGGCACGGTGGGCATCGGCGCCCTCAGCGTCACCCTGAGCTCCAACACCCCCACGACCACCACCAGGACAGCCACGTCCCTGGAAGGCGTCATCGGCGAAACCACGACAACCGAGGAAACCCCCACCTCGACCGCGGAGACCAAGGTGGCCACCGGCTCGTGGAAGGTGGCCCGCGGCTTGCTCACGGTGGAGGTGACGCGCGTGGAGAACACCGGCGGACGCCTGCGCCTGCACGTGACGGCCATAAACGCCAGCACGGCGAAGATGGACCTGCCCCTGGCCTCCATCTCAGCCGTCGACGACACGAAGCGCGACTACGGCGCGTCCTTGTCGACCAGCAAGTGGCCGGTGTCGATCGCCAAGAACTCCAGCATCAGCGGGTATGTGGAGTTGGAGCAGCGGATCGCGGCGGCGGGGTCGACGGTGACGGTGACGTTCTCGGGGATCATCGGCCAGCTCGCCCCTACGGGCGGCGAGGTCGCGGTGTCGGGCGTGCCGATCCCGAAGTAGCCCTTCTTCCCTCGAAGCCCCCGGCCGCTGCTTGGCCGGGGGCTTCGTCGTTGGTGGCTGATGTGCTGGTTTGGAGCTACGCGGCGTGGACGGCTCGGGCGAGGGAGTGCATGTCCGTGGTGATGGCGTGCGGATACCGCATGCACCAGCGACGTGAGGGCGTGTTCGGGCCGCACAACGACCGAGGGCCGGGTGACTGGAGTAGTCACCCGGCCCTCGGCCTTCGTTCTGGACGGCCTCTCCGGGTCAGAAGACCTGAGACGGCCTGCGTGGGGCTTCAGCCGGTGGAACGGCTGGTCAAAGCCCCGCGCCGATCACACGTCGTAGTACAGGGCGAACTCGTACGGGTTCGGGCGCAGGCGCAGCGGGTCGATCTCCTGCTCGCGCTTGAACGAGATCCACGTGTCGATCACGTCCGGCGTGAAGACGCCGCCCTCCAGCAGGAACTCGTGGTCCTGCTCCAGGTTGTCCAGCACGGCGTCCAGCGAGGCCGGGACCTGCTTGACGTCGCGGGCCTCCTCCGGCGGGAGCTCGTAGAGGTCCTTGTCGATCGGGGCCGGCGGCTCGATCTTGTTCTTCACGCCGTCCAGGCCCGCCATCACCATCGCCGAGAAGGCCAGGTACGGGTTGCCCGACGAGTCGGGGCAGCGGAACTCGATGCGCTTGGCCTTCGGGTTGTTGCCGGTGATCGGGATGCGCACGCACGCCGACCGGTTGCGCTGGGAGTAGACCAGGCTGACCGGGGCCTCGTAGCCGGGAACCAGGCGGTGGTAGGAGTTCACCGTCGGGTTGGTGAACGCCAGCAGCGACGGCGCGTGGTGCAGGATGCCGCCGATGTAGTGGCGCGCGGTGTCGGACAGGCCCGCGTAGCCGGACTCGTCGTGGAACAGCGGCGCGCCGTCCTTCCACAGCGACTGGTGGGTGTGCATGCCCGAGCCGTTGTCGCCGAACAGCGGCTTCGGCATGAAGGTGACGGTCTTGCCCGCCTGCCACGCCGTGTTCTTGATGATGTACTTGAACAGCATCAGGTCGTCGGCGGCGTGCAGCAGCGTGTTGAAGCGGTAGTTGATCTCCGCCTGGCCGGCGGTGCCGACCTCGTGGTGCGCGCGCTCGACGGAGAAGCCGTTGCTCTCCAGGTTGAGCACCATCTTGTCACGCAGGTCGGCGTAGTGGTCGGTCGGCGTGACCGGGAAGTAGCCGCCCTTGTACTTGACCTTGTAGCCGCGGTTGCCGCCCTCTTCCTCACGGCCGGTGTTCCACCAGCCGGAGATCGAGTCGATCTCGTGGAAGGACGCGTTCGCGGTGGTGTCGAAGCGGATCGAGTCGAAGATGTAGAACTCCGCCTCGGCGCCGAAGTACGCGGTGTCCGCGATGCCCGACTCGGTGATGTACTGCTCGGCCTTGCGCGCGATGTTGCGCGGGTCGCGGCTGTAGGCCTCACGCGTGAACGGGTCGTGCACGAAGAAGTTGACGATCAGCGTCTTCTCGATCCGGAACGGGTCGATGCGCGCCGTGTACAGGTCGGGCAGCAGCAGCATGTCCGACTCGTGGATCGACTGGAAGCCGCGCACGGAGGAGCCGTCGAACGCCAGGCCCTCGGCGATGGCGTCGGCGTCGAAGGCGGACGCGGGGAGCGTGAAGTGCTGCATCACGCCGGGCAGGTCGCTGAAGCGGACGTCGATGAACTTCACGCCCTCGTCGGAGATGAACTTCAGGACCTCGTCGGGATTCTTGAACACCCTCGTCGACTCCTCTACTGCGGTGGGGGCGTGGTTGTTCGCCGCGGTGTCTGGCGGCCTGCCATCGGGGGCGACGCTAAGACCGCGGTGTTGCCCAGCAATCACCCTGATGTTTCGCCAGTGTTAACGGGCCGCCCGGGACCGGCAACCCGACCTGCCACTCCTCACCCGCTGAGCACGGCTTTACTCTGGTGGGGTGAGCAAGTGGACCGGTTCGTGGCTGTCAGGACCCCGCTCGGCACTGGAGCCGGGCGCCGACTCCGGCGACGGCACCGCCCAGCGCTGGAAGGGCGAACGCCTCGGGCTGCCCCAGTCGGGCCCCGGCTCGGTAGCCGGCTCCGGCCGCCGCGCGTTCGCGATCCTGCTCGACTTCGCCCTCGCGATGGGCGTGGCCAGCGTCTTCACCTACCCGGAGCTGCCGCGCAACTGGAGCCTGCTGGCGTGGTTCGCCATCACGACCATCGCCGTCGGCTTCTTCGGCTTCACCCCGGGTCACGCCGTCTTCGGCCTCCGAGTGGCCCGCCTGGACGGCGCCCCCCTGGTGGGCCTGCCCAGGGCAGTCCTGCGCACGGTGCTCATCTTCCCCATCATCCCGGCCGTGATCTGGGACGCCGACGGCCGCTGCCTCCACGACAAGGCCACCGGCACCGTGGTGATCCGCGTCCGCTGAGTCCGGTGATCCGCGTCCGCTGACCCCGCGCGCCTGACACCACCACTGCCTCGCCGTCCCACGACTTTCCCCGGACCCGCCCTGCTGGGTGCGACTGCCCGCTGCGTCGCTGGGCGCGACCGGCAGCTGCCCTGCTGGGCGTGGCTGGCAGCACTTGCCGCCGGGCGCGACGACTGGCACCACGCGGCGCTACCAGCGGCTGGCACCTCCGCTACCAGCGGCTGGCACTTCCGCCACCCGCCGCGCGCTGAGCCGGGCCGACTCGCGTGCACAGCTGGGCGTGCACAGCTGGGCGTGCACAGCTGGGCGTCCACAGCTCGGGCGGCCACCGGGGGAGATCGCTGGAGCTGGCCGGGCAGCCGGGCGCCAGTAGGCGGGCGGCGGGCAGGCGGGCAGGCGGGCGGCGGCGGGGCACTGGGGCGTCGTGTGGCGGGCGGTGTGGCTGGGGGCGTGCCTCGTGCCGTGCCGCCTCCATATTCATTACGGCAACGATCTTGGGTGCGGAAAAGTGCCCGATCCGCACTGAGTTCGCGGGATTGGGTGAAGTCGGGATCTTGGTGGAACCTTTTGCGGCCTTAGCGGCGGCGCATGGCTCGTTGGATGTTGCGCATCTTGGCGCCCTGGGGGAGGGGGCCCTTCGGGAGGGCTGTGCCTCGACTGGCCAGGGCCTGTAGGCGGTTCTCCAGGGTGTCGACCTGAGCCGCGGAGATGTTGCGGGGGAGCTTCATCAGGTGGCTTTGGAGCTTGCGGAGGGGGACCTGGCCGTCTTCCGTGCCCACGATGACGTCGTAGATCGGGGTTTCGCCGATCACCCGGGCGACCCGCTTCTTCTCCTGGGCCAGGAGGCCCTTGACGCGGTGGGGGGCGCCTTCGGCGACCAGGACCACGCCGGGGCGGCCGATCACGCGGTGGACCATGTCGGCGCTGCCGGTGGCGGCCACGCCCTGGGTCACCCGCCAGCGTCCGCGCAGGTTGTCCAGGGCCCAGCCGGCGGCGCCGGGCTGGCCGTCGGCCTTCGCGTAGACCGTGCGCTGCACCCGGCGGCCGAAGACGATCACCGCCAGCAGGGCGCCCACGGCGATGCCCAGGGGCAGCAGCACCCACTGCATGTCCCAGATCAGGCCGATGAGGAACGCCGCCGCGGTCGCGCCCAGCACGCACAGCAGCATCAGCGGCACGAGCGCCTTGTCCTCGCGGCGTTGCATCTTGAACGCCTCGAAGATCTGGCCCCGTCGGGCCTTCGCCGCCGCGCGGCGCTCCTGGGCGGCTGCCTTCGCCGCCGCCTTGTCCTTACCAGCCATACCCACCAGGATACGGCGCGCCGTGTCGCCCCATCACCGCGCGGTGGGTGTCCAATGCGAGGATGCGGGGCATGGAGCGGCTGCTGGAGGGACTCGATCCGGAACAGCGGGCCGCGGTCGAGGCGCCGCGTGGTCCTGTGTGCGTGCTCGCCGGGGCGGGGACCGGCAAGACCCGGACGATCACCCATCGCATCGCCTACCTGGTGCAACGGGGTCACATCGCGCCCGGCCAGGTGCTCGCCGTCACCTTCACCGCGCGTGCCGCGGGCGAGATGCGGACCCGGTTGCGGGCGCTCGACGTGCACGGCGCGCAGGCCCGCACGTTCCACGCCGCGGCGCTTCGGCAGTTGCGCTATTTCTGGCCGCGGGTCGTCGGCGGACCGCACTGGGAGCTGATCGACCGCAACAAGCTGCGGTTGGTCGCCCAGGCGGCCAACCGGGCGGGGCTGTCCACCGAGTCGGACTCGCTGCGCGACCTCGCCAGTGAGATCGAGTGGGCGAAGGCCTCGCTGGTCACGCCCGACGACTACCCGGTCGCCGCGGGCAAGGCGCACCGCGACACCCCGGCGCCCGCCGAGCAGGTCGTGCAGGTCTACCGCACCTACGAGCAGCTCAAGAACGACGCCCAGCTGCTCGACTTCGACGACCTCCTCCTGCACACCGCCGCCGCGCTGGAGGAGCACGGCGACGTCGCCGAGGAGTTCCGCGACCGCTACCGCTGCTTCGTGGTCGACGAGTACCAGGACGTCACCCCCCTCCAGCAGCGCGTGCTCGACGCTTGGCTGGGCAACCGCGACGACCTGACCGTCGTCGGCGACGCCAACCAGACCATCTACTCCTTCGCCGGCGCGTCGCCGATGCCGCTGCTGAACTTCAACCGCCGCTTCCCCGAGGCGACCGTGGTCCGGCTGGAGCGCGACTACCGGTCGACGCCGCAGGTCGTGGCGCTGGCCAACGAGGTCATCAAGTGGGCGCGCGGGCGTCCCGCGGGCGCGCGGCTGCGGCTGGTCGGACAGCGACCGGACGGTCCCGCGCCCAAGTTCACCGAGTTCGACGACGAGCCCGCCGAGGCCGCGGCCGTCGCGCGGCGGGTGAAGGCGCTGCTGGACGAGGGTGTGGCGGCCAGCGAGGTGGCCATCCTGTACCGGGTCAACGCGCAGTCGGAGATCTTCGAGCAGGCGCTGGCCGAGCTGGGCATCCCGTACCAGGTGCGCGGCGGGGAGCGGTTCTTCCAGCGCGCCGAGGTGCGGCAGGCGGTGGTGGCGCTGCGGCAGGCCGCGGCGCAGGACCCGCCGGGCGAGCTGCCCAAGGTGGTGCGCGAGGTGCTGGCTCCCATCGGGCTGACCGACGACCCGCCCGCCGGCGGCGCGGCCCGGGAGAAGTGGGAGTCGCTGCTGGCGCTGGTGGAGCTGGCCGAGGAGCTCGTGGCCACCGTCGACGGGGCGGACCTGCCGAAGTTCGTCGCCGAGCTGGAGGTCCGGGCCGAGGCCCAGCACCCGCCGACCGTCGAGGGCGTGACGCTGGCGTCGCTGCACGCCGCGAAGGGCTTGGAGTGGGACGCGGTGTTCCTCGTCGGCCTGGTCGAGGGGACGCTGCCGATCCTGCACGCCGACGGTGACGAGGCCGCGGTCGAGGAGGAGCGCCGCCTGCTGTACGTGGGGGTGACCCGGGCGCGTGAGCACCTGTGGCTGTCGTGGGCGCTGGCCCGCGCGGCCGGTGGTCGCCGGTTCCGGCGGCGCAGCCGGTTCCTCTACGGGCTCATCCCCGACGACCACCCCGCTTCGCGCACGGTGGCCAAGCGCGAGCCGTTGCAGAAGCGGCCCAAGCCCCAGTGCCGGGTGTGCGGGACGCAGTTGGTGGACGCGACCGCGGTCAAGCTCAGCCGGTGCGGCACGTGCCCTTCGGATCTGGACGAAGAGCTGTTGGGCCGTTTGCGGGCGTGGCGTGCGGGCCGGGCGAAGGAGTTGAAGGTGCCGGCGTACGTCGTCTTCACCGACTCGACGCTCGTGGCGATCGCCGAACAGCGACCCGAGGACATCGCCGGGCTCGTCGCGATCGCCGGCATCGGCGCGGCCAAGCTCGATCGCTACGGCGCCGACGTCCTCGCCCTTGTGCAGGGAAAACGCTGAAACTTCACACGATCGACAGGTATTTGGAAAAACCGGTTGCACCGGTCTGGGGCAGGGTCATAACCTGCTGAGGCCAGGCGCGAAGAGCGCCTGCTGGGGATGAAGAGCGTTGCTTCGAGACTAGCCACCCGAGGAGGTGACCGGTTGTGAACACTCCGATGACTGTCGGGATGCCCGGTCTCCTCATGACCGGTGTCTGCGCTGTGTCCGGCAACGCTCGCGTCGCGGGGGAGAAGTCTGCCCGCGATCGCCGCGCCTTCGAGCGGGGCGGCGAGCGAGTTCACGTGATCCAGGTGCCGGCGCAGTACAAGCCGACCGTTGTCCCGACTCAGAACGTTGCGCCGTCCGCGCACAGGCGAAGGACCTGAGCCCACCAGCATCAGGCCACCTGAAGCCCACGAAGGCCGCGGACCCGTAACCGGATCCGCGGCCTTCGTGTTTGTTCGACCTGTTTCAGCAGGACAAACCCCATCGCAAGACCTGTGACAGGAGTCCACCTGATGTTGACCGCGACCGTCCCGATAGCCGGGACGCTGTCCGCCGAGGACCTCGCCACGACCGGTGTCGCCAACCTGATCGACACCGCGCCGGACGCCGGTCTGGAGCTTCCCTGCCGTACCAACAACCCGGACCTGTGGTTCGCCGACGCTCCCGCCGAGCTGGAGCAGGCGAAGGCGTTCTGCACCACGTGCCCGGTGATCGCCGAGTGCCTGGCGGGCGCCATCGCCCGGCACGAGCCCTGGGGGGTCTGGGGCGGCGAGATCTTCGAGCGCGGAGCCGTCATCGCGCGGAAGCGGCCTCGTGGCCGTCCGCGCAAGGACGCCGCTCCCGTTGTGCCCGCGGCGCCCGCCGCAACCACCACCGTCCGGGGGGCTACCGACCAGGAGGCCGCCGCGTGAACGGCTACCGCACCACCGCAGACGAAGCAGTGATCATCGAACTCAACCCGCGAGGTAACCCCATGTTGCTCGAAGAAAACCTGGCCAGATCCCGAATGCATGACGCAGAGGTCTTCGCCGAACGGCAACGCGTGGCCCACCGCCTCGTCGTCGCCCGCCGGTGGCGTCGACTGGCCGGATGGGCCCAGCGCAGGGCACAGCTCAAAGCCCGCGCCGTCTAGTGCCGCACGATCCGGTGCCGGCCGGTCCGCCGACCGGCACCGGGAGCGGGGCTCACCTGCCGGCCGCGGGGCTTGCCTCGCCGGTCGGCACCGGCCGCAGGGCTCACCCGCCGGTCGGCACCGGCCGCAGGGCTCACCCGCCGGTCGACACCGGCCGCAGGGCTCACCCCGTCGGTCGACACCGGCGGCGGGGCTCGTTCGTCGGCCGGCACCGGGGACGGGGGCCGATTCTTCGGCCCGAACCGGACCCGGTGTCGGTCGGTGTTCTCCGGCCGTGACCTGGGCTTCGCGTTGTGCGTGATGGGTGTCCGATGTGGCCCGCCTTCCCGTTTTCGACGGGAGGGCGGGCCTTGTCGTGGGTACGGTCTCCGGTGTGGCCGCTCACACTCACGACGGAATCGACTGGGCAACCCGACTGACCGCCATGCGGCGGGCGAACGAACTCGACGCCGAGGCCGAGCGCGTGGTCGCGCGCCGGCTCGTCCGCTCGCTGCCGGACGACCCGGTCGTGGTCGACGTCGGCAGTGGCGCGGGAGGCATGAGCGTGGCCCTCGTCGAAGCGCTCAACGCGCGCGGCGGTGGCACCGTGGTGCTGATCGACGCCGTGCCGGAACTGCTCGACGCCGCGACGACCGCGGCCCGCGCCGCCGCGAGCTACGGGCACGACAACACCAACCCCACGGTCAAGGTCCGCCCGGTGCTCGCCGACGTCGCCTCCGAACGCCTCGCCGACCTCGCCGGTCCCGCGCACCTGGTCTGGGCGGCGCGCGTCGTCCACCACCTGCCCGACGAGCGGCAGGGGGTGGCCGGTCTGGTCGACGCGCTCGCGCCCGGCGGCGTGCTCGCCCTGGCCGAAGGCGGCCTGGAGGGCAGGTTCCTGCCCTGGGACCTCGGCGTGGGCGAACCCGGCCTCCAGGAACGCCTGGCCGCCGCACGCGCGGAGTGGTTCGTGCGCATGCGCGAGTCCATGACCGACAAGGTGCGGCTGCCCGTCGGCTGGAACGTCGTGCTGGCCGAGGCCGGCCTGCTCGACGTGACCGCGTTCAGCTACCTCGTCGACCACCCCGCGCCCGCCAAGCAAGCGGTGCGGGACTGGGCGGTCGAGCGCCTCCAGTGGCTGGCCGACGTCGCCGGCGACCGCCTGCACCCCGCGGACCGGCGCACCGTCGAGCGGCTCCTCGACCCGCAGGACCCGGAGTACGTCGGTCTGCGCGACGACGTCTACCTGCTCATCGCGAACACCGTGCACCTGGGTCGCAAGCCGTGAGCACCGCGGCCGGGGCCGAGGCGTGCGCGCGCTGCGGGCGGACCCGTGGGTCCGTCACGAACCCGGCCGAACTGCTCGCGTGGGTGCGTGAGAAGGACCGCGGGCACGACCAGTGGTTGTGCCACGTGTGCGCGCGGAACCACGTCCGCGACATCGAGGGCAAGTTGCCCGCCGACTATTGGTGATGTGGGGCTAGCGGTGATGGGCGGCTCCTCTCGCTGGGTGTCGGGTTGCCGGGCGTGTCAGGGCGCGCAGGATCGCTCGGGGTGTCGCTGCGCCGCGTGTGCTGCCGGCGTCGAGTTCGGCCAGCAGGACCGGCGGCGAGCACAGGCCTGAGCGGAGCACGGCTGTCAGCAGCGCATGTGTTCGCGCCGGGTGCGGTTCGTGGCGTGCCGCGTCGAGGACGGCCCGGGCCGGTGGGGCCAGGGGCAAGCCGTCCTTGTGCACCGGCCGGGGCAGCCGGGTGGTGCGTTCCAGCAGCACGTGGTGGTCGCCCGATCTTCGCCGGCCGGCCGGTTGGAGCACGTGCACGCGCTGCGGCAGCGGCAGGCCGGGCAGGCCGTGGGTGTGCAGCGCGTCGACGCCGGTCAGCACCGCCTCCGGGCCGGCGTAGGCGAGCGCCGCCTTCACGCGGTCGGCCCGGGTGGGCGGCGCCGCGCCGAGCAGCAGCACGCCGGGCAGGATGCGCTGCCACGGCCCGCCGGGGCGGCAGCGCAGGTCGATCCGGTACCGGGGCACGCCCGCGGCCTTCAGGTCCGAGGTCTTGATCACGTCCATGAGTCGAGGATCGGCCGGGGAGCCGACCGCCGCCAGGGTCGGATCGCGAACTGTGGACAACTCGGGGCCTGTGGACAACCCGGCGAACGGGGAGGGTCAGTCCGCGAAGCCGGGTTGCCAGCGTTCGACGATCTCGCGCGCGGGCACGTGGGCGTCCAGTTGGCAGAGGATGCCGGTCGCCCCCAGGGTCACGCGGTGGATCAGCAGGTACTGCGGGGGCAGGTTCAGCGACCGGCCGGTGTGGGAGTCGGGGCTGCGCAGGTCGCCCACCCGTTCCGCCTGCTTCTGGAGCCACTTCCGGGTGAAGTGGAAGGTCTCCGCGCGCAGCGGCTCGACGAAGGGCGCGAGGTAGTTGAGGACGTCGTCCTCCCGCAACTCCGTGCCCGGCCGGATGAAGCGCTCCGACTTCAGCAGGTCCAGGAGGTCCGTCGAGCGGCCGTCCAGGGCCAGCCTCGTCATCAGGCCCAGGGTCTTGGGCAGGCCGTCGGGCAGGCGCGCGACCGCGCCGAAGTCCAGGACCCGCAGGCGGCCGTCCGCGCCGAGCATGAAGTTGCCCGGGTGGGGGTCGGCGTGCAGCAGGCCCGACCGGCTCGGGGCGGAGAAGTGGAACTCCGACAGCAGCCGACCCGCCAGGTCACGCTCCTCGCGCTCACCCGACCGGATGATCTTCGACAGCGGCACGCCGTCGGTCCACTCGGTGACCATCACCTTGGGCGAGCTGGCGACGACCTTGGGCACCAGCACGTGGTCGTCGCCGTCGAACGCCTTCGCGAACACCCGCTGGCTCGCCGCCTCGGTGCGGTAGTCCAGCTCCTCCAAGTACCGGTCCCGCAGCTCCTCCAGCAGCGGTTTCACCTCGGTGCCCGGCATGATCGCCTGGAGCAGCCGGGAGAACCGCAGCAACTGCTTGAGGTCGGCCTGCAACGCCTCGTCCGCGCCCGGGTACTGCACCTTCACCGCCACGTCGCGCCCGTCGTGCCACACCGCGCGGTGCACCTGGCCGATGGACGCGGACGCCGCCGGCTCGTCGTCGAAGGACGCGAACCGCTTCACCCACCCCGACCCGAGCTGCTCGGCCAGCACCCGGTGCGTGGTGCGCGCGGGCATCGGCGGAGCGGCGGTCTGGAGCTTGGTCAGCGCCTCCCGGTACGGCTCGGCCAGCTCGTCGGGCACCGCCGCCTCGAACACGCTCAAGGCCTGCCCGAACTTCATGGCACCGCCCTTGAGCTGGCCCAACACGGCGAAGACCTGTTCCGCGGTCTTCGCCGACACCTCGGCGCTGACCTCCTCGGAACTGCGGCCTGCGAGCCGTTTGCCCCAGCCGCCCACGACCCGGCCGGCCACCCCGATGGGCAGGCTGGCCAGCTTCGCGGTGCGCTGCACGGCCTTGCGCGGGATCTCGCTCACCCGAAGATTCTCCCCCCGCCCCGACGAACACCGACGACCGACTTGGTCCACACCTGAACCTACACAGCGCACCCTGAGGAACGACTCACACAAGCGAGCGGCACTCACAGCGGGGGTGCACGGGCGCGATCCGGTGTTCCACGAGCCCGGCGAACGCGTCTACCTCCAGTGTCGCGTCCCACGTGGGCGGGCGGGTGCGCGTGGTCGTCTCGTGGTCCAGCGCGAGCAGCACCTGCGCCGCCGCGAGCCCGGCCGTGGCGGTGACCGTGGCCAGGTCACCGTGCTGCGGCCGGTCGACCAGCTGGGCGGCCAGCACCGGCCAGTCCCGGTCGGCGTCGGTCCGGTGCAGGTCGGCGCACCTCAGGCAACTGCTGCGGCCCGGCACCACCAGCGGGCCGACCACGCCCAGGCCCTCGCGCACCTGGACCGCCAGGTGCGGCGTGCGGTCCAGCACCAGCCCGCGCAGCAGCTCGGGGCGGGGGACCGGGGCGTCGGCGAGCACCACCAGATCGGGTGTTTTCGTGCGCGGACCCGTGCGGACCGCGCCGCAGGCCCGGTGCAGGACGTCGGCGGCGGCGTCGAAGCGGAACCGGCCCACGTCGTCCTCGGTGTACCCGGCCCCGGTGTCCTCGGGACCCACCCGGCCCCGCGTGGTCACCCGCACGGAGCCGACGCCCGCGGCGGCGAGCAGACCGGCAACAGCGCTGGTCAGCCGCCCGTCACCGTGGACGACGACGGACTTCGCGGCCCGTTCGGCGGCCAGTGCGGGAGCGGGTCGGCCGGTGCGCAGCGCCCACGAGGTGGCCTCGGCGGCCAGCCGGGGGTGCGGCACGGGCACGGTCTCCTCGACCAGCCCGGTCGCGACGAGGGCGTCCACCAGCCGCACCCAGTCCTCGACCTGGTCGGCGGGGAGCCGGTCGCGCAGCTCGGCGGAGGTGTGCCGGCCGGAGAGGCCGAGCAGGGCCGTCGCCATCTGCGCCGTCAGGTCCTCGACCAGGACGGCGTGGCGGGCATCGGCGCCGAGCTGGACGGCGTCGGCGCGGCGGCGCAGCACGGGCAGGCCGGGCAGGACCCGGGGGCGGTGGGGTGGCGTCACGGCGAGCAGCCTGCCGCGACCCCGTGACCTGCGGCGAATCGGTTGTCCACAGGCCCTCGGGCTGTCCACAGCCCGGGTTGTCGGCCTTGACGGGTGGCCGGGCGCGGCGGCCCGGCCACCACGCGGTCAGACCTTCGCCTTGCCCAGGATCCGGGTCACCGTGGTCCCGCAGACGGGGCACTTGCCCTTGGCCATCCTGCGGTTGTTGCTCTCGTGCACCTCGCCCGTGAAGTCACGCTTCTCACGGCACTTGACGCAGTAGCCGTTGTAGGTCTCGGCCACGGCTTCCTCCTCGCTTCGTGAGTGCGGAGCGATCTGCGCCACACTCGGGGGCTGCGCAGCACGCTACCTGTGTGGACGCGCAACCGCTGCACGCCGCCTCCCGCGTGTCCAGCCGTCGTTCGGGCGAATCTGTTCCTCCGACCATCCACAGACCGCCGCTTGGCCGCCGCGGATTGTCGGTGTCGGGCCTTACCGTGATGCCCATGCCCGAACCGCAGGTGGAGGTACGGCGCAGCGCTCGGCGCCGTCGGATGGTGAGCGCGTACCGCGAGGGGGACACCGTCGTCGTCCTGCTGCCGGCGCGCATGAGCAAGAGCGAGGAGAAGCACTGGGTCGCGGAGATGCTCAGCCGCCTCCAGCGCAGCGAGACCCGCAGGCGTTCGCCCACGCGCACGTCGGACGCGGCCCTGCTCGCGCGGTGCGAGGAGCTGGCCGACCGCTACCTGGACGGCGTCCAGCCCAGCAGCGTGCGGTGGGTGCCGCCGATGCGCACGAGGTGGGCGTCCTGCACACCCAGCGAGGGCACGATCCGGATCAGCGAGCGGCTGCGCGACGTGCCCGCGTGGGTGCTCGACTACGTCCTCGTGCACGAACTGGCGCACTTGCGCGTGCCGGGCCACGGGAAGGACTTCTGGGACCTCGTCCACCGCTACCCGAAGGCGGAGCGGGCCGTCGGGTACCTGGAGGGGCTGTCGGCCGCCGCCGGTCTGGGCATCACGGAGGAGGACTAGAACGGGCGACGCCGACTCACCCGGGTGGGTGAGCCGGCGTCGGCGCGAACGAGGTCAGTCCTCGCGCTTGTCCTGCTCGGGCTCGTCGGTCGGGCCGTCGGCCTCGCGCAGGGTGCGCTCGAGTTCCGCCATCGGGTCCTCGAGGGCCTTGCGGGTCTGGCCGAACCGCTCCACGAACTCCATCGGGTCGTCCAGGTCCTCGGCGGTGGGCACCAGGTCGGGGTGCTCCCACACGCTGTCGCGCTGCTCGATCCCCTGCTGGTCGCCCAGCAGCTTCCACAGCGCCGCCGCCGACCGGTGCCGCCGGGGCCGCAGCTCCAACCCGACCAGCGTGGCGAACGTCTGCTCCGCCGGACCACCCGAGGCACGCCGCCGCCGCAGCGTCTCGCGCAACGCCTCCGCACCAGGCAGCCGCTCGGTGACCGCCTCCGCCACCACCACGTCCACCCAGCCCTCGACCAGGGCCAGCAGCGTCTCCAGGCGGGACAGCGCGGCCTGCTGCTCGGGCGTGGTCTGCGGTTCGAGCATGCCCGACTTCATGGCCTCCTCGATCGAGGCCGGGTTCGCCGGGTCCACCTGGCCGGCGAGCTGCTCCAGCGCGGAGGTGTCGACCGTGATGCCCCGCGCGAACTCCTCCACCGTGTCCAGCAGCCGCTGCCGCAGCCACGGCACGTGGCTGAACAGCCGCTGGTGGGCCGCCTCGCGCGCGGCGAGGAACACCAGCACCTCGCTGGCGGGCCGCTCCAGGCCCTCGGTGAACTTCTCGATGTTGGCCGGCAGCAGCGCCGCCGTCCCCTCCGGACCCAGCGGCAGGCCCACCTCGGTGGAGGTCAGCACCTCCGACCCCAGCTGCGCGAGCGCGCCACCCAGCTGCGACCCGAACGCCATCCCGCCCATCTGCCCGAGCATCGACAGCAGCGGACCGGCGGCCTCCTTGGCCTCCGCGGGCATCGCGTCCACCCACGCGCCGGACATCCGCCGCGCCACCGGGTCGCACAGCCGCTGCCACGTCGGCAGGGTGCGCTCCACCCAGTCGCGGGCGGTCCAGCCCTCGGCCTTGGTGGTGCCCGCGGGCAGCGCCGTGACCGGGTCGAGCCACATCTCCGCCAGGTGCACGGCGTCGGCCACCGCGCTGGTCTGGTCCGGGGCGAAACCCATGCCGCCCTTGCCCGCCAACTGCTGCAAGGCGATCTGCTTGGCGAGGTCGTAGTTGACCGGACCGGACGACGTGCCCGCGCCGCTGAACATCGCGCCCAGCTGGCTCAGCATCGCGCCCAGCTGCGAGAAGTCGAACGGGTTGCCGCCCGGCTCCTCGGGCCTCCGGTCGCGGTCGTCGGGGTCCTGCGGGCCGAACCCGAAGGGCACGTCACTCATGCCACCACGGTACGCGGGACACCGGTGGTGCGCGGGACCGGTTCGCCCACGGCGTGAGGGGGTGGCCGTTACCCTGTCGGGCGTGACCGAAGGCACCGACACCGTCGTGGACCAGCCGACCCCACCGCCCGCACCGCCCCGGCGCGGGTTGACCCGGCGGACGTGGACCCTGGTGATCAGCCTGGCGGTGGTGCTGGGCCTCGGCCTGCTCGGCGGGTTCGCGCGGGTGCCGTACGTGGCGCTCGGACCGGGCCCCACCTACGACACGCTCAGCCAGGTCAACGGCGCGGACGTGGTGCACATCGAGCGGCAGCAGACGTTCCCGACCAACGGCACGCTGACCATGACCACCGTGTCGCTCACCGACGACGTGTCGCTGTTCGGGGCGCTCGGGTTGTGGGTCAGCGGGCGGTACGCGCTCGCGCCGCGCGAGGAGTTCTTCCGGCCCGGCGAGAGCGAGCAGGACGTCCGCGACCAGAACGTGAAGGCGTTCCAGGACTCGCAGACCAGCGCCGAGGTCGCCGCGCTGCGCTACTTGCAGTACCCGATGAAGGTCGTCGCCGCCGAGGTCACCAAGGGCAGCGCCGCGGACAACGTGATCCAGCCCAACGACCGCCTGCTCGCGGTCAACGGCAAGGAGGTCACCCAGTACGAGGACGTCCGGACGGCGCTGGAGAACACCAAGCCCGGCGACCAGGTGGACATCACCTTCCAGCGCGAGTCCGCCCGCCAGACCGCGCGCGTGACCCTGGGCAAGCAGGAGGACCGGCAGAACGGGTTCCTCGGGGTGCTCCCGGTGGACCGCGCGGACGTCGACTTCGACATCAAGATCAGCCTGTCCGACGTGGGCGGGCCGTCGGCGGGGCTGCTGTTCGCGCTGTCGATCGTCGACAAGCTGACGCCGGGGGAGCTCAACGGCGGCCAGTCCGTGGCGGGCACCGGCGAGATCGACGACCGGGGCAACGTGGGGCGCATCGGCGGCATCAACTTCAAGATGGTGGCCGCCCACGAGGCCGGGGCGAAGACGTTCCTCGTGCCGGCGGGCAACTGCGACGAGGCCAAGCAGCACGCGCCCGAGGGCATGAAGCTGGTCAAGGTGGAGAAGCTGGCCGACGCCGTGTCCTCGCTGGAGGCGATCAACGCCGGCCGCGACTTCCCGACCTGCTGAGTCTGCGGCTCGGGCTGGGGCACGCGGGGCTGGCTGTGCGGGCCGGCTGTGCGGGCCGGCGGCGGGGCTGGGCCGGCGGGCCGTCGGTTGCGCCCGCGCGGCTCGGCTTGTGGTCGGGTTGGTGGGCTCGCGCGTGAGGTGCGGGTTTGAAGCACGCCGGCGTGGCCTCCGGCCCCCGGTTCCATTCTCCCACCGGGGACCGACAGTGCCGGGCGTGGAGGTCGCGCGGGACTTCGCGGTGGGCGGGAGTTGGTGGCGCGCGGGAGTCGGCGGCGACCGGAGGGCTCGGGCCGGCGGGTGGTGCGTCCTGGGAGCTCGTCGTGGTCCCGGGAGCTCGTCCTAGGGCTTCAGGGTCTCCAGGAGCGCGTCGGTGAGGTTCGGGGCCAACTCCGGGTGCTCGACCAGTTCCTCCGGCACCTCGGTGTTGCCGCGCAGGCGCAGCACGCACGCCGCCGAACCGTCCCGCAGCACGGCCGCCACCAGGCGGGCCTCGCGGCGTTGGGGGTGTTCGGCCGCGAAGCGGCGGGCCGCCTCGTCGTCCAGGTCGCCCTCGGCCAGCTGGGCCTCGGCCTCCGGCGGCAGGACGACGATCTCCTGCGCCAGCGCGCACCCGTGCACCACGTCCGGCCAGGCGATGCCGGCCAGCGCCTGGTCCAGCTGGTCCGAGGGCAGCGCGTCCTGGGCGATCGGGGTCAGCGGGGAGGCCGCCGGGTCGAGCTGGCCCGACAGCTCCGGCTGCTGCGCGAGCAGGTCCGCCGTCGGGACCAGCGCGAACAGCTGCGGCGGCTGGTTCCACCCGGCGGAGGACACGAACTGTTCGACCTCTCGGGCCACGGCGGGCAGCGCGACGGTCGGCTTCTCACTGGCTGGCACGCCCCTCATGGTCCCATCCACCCGAATCGACCGACCGAACGGGGAACCCTGGGCGGCCTCCGTACAGTTGGACAGAACGTACGAAAGCCATTACCGCGATCCAGGAGCGTGCCCAGTGGCCACTCGGCCCCCGGTCGGACTGCCCAGGCTGTCCCGTCGAAGCCGGATTCTGCTCATCGTCGGTGCGGTGGTCCTGGTCGGTCTGATCACCGGCTCCAGGTTGCTCGGCACCTACGTCAACTGGCTGTGGTTCGGCGAGGTCGGCTTCCGCAGCGTCTACGGAACCGTGCTGGCGACCCGCTTCGGGTTGTTCTTCGCGGTCGGGGCGCTGGTCGGCGGGCTCGTCGCGCTCAACCTGATCATCGCCTACCGGAGCCGGCCGGTGTTCGTGCCGGTGTCCGGGCCCGACGACCCGGTGGCCCGCTACCGCGCGGTGGTCACCCGGCGGATGAGGCTGTTCGCCATCGGCCTGCCGCTGCTGGTCGGCCTGATCGCGGGCACCTCGGCGCAGGGCGACTGGCAGCACCTCCAGCTGTTCCTCAACTCGGTGCCCTTCGGCGTCGAGGACGCCGAGTTCAAGCACGACATCAGCTTCTACGCCTTCGAGCTGCCCTTCTACACGTGGCTGCTGTCGTGGCTGTTCATCGCGACGGCGATCTCCTTCGTGGGCGCGGTGGTGGCGCACTACCTGTTCGGCGGCATCCGGCTCGCGGGTCGCGGCGGGCAGCTCTCCGGGCCGGCGCGCACCCACCTGTCCATCGTGGCCGGCGTGTTCGTGCTGCTCAAGGCGGTGGCGTACTTCTTCGACCGGTACCAGCTGCTGTTCAGCGACCGCAACGACAAGTTCATCGGCGCCACGTACACCGACCTGAACGCGGTGCTGCCGGCCAAGCTGATCCTGCTGTGCATCGCCGTGTTCTGCGCCCTGGCGTTCTTCGCGGGCGCCATCCTGCGCAACCTCCAGCTGCCCGCGATCGCCACCGTCCTGCTGGTGCTGTCGAGCATCCTGGTCGGCGCGGCGTGGCCGGCGGTGCTGGAGCAGTTCTCGGTGCGGCCCAACGCCATCGAGAAGGAAGCCGAGTCGATCAGTCGCAACATCGCGGCGACGAAGGACGCGTTCGGGCTCACCGACGACAAGGTGGAGACCAAACCGTACGAGGGCAAGCAGAACGTGTCGCTGGACGAGCTCAAGAGCGACCAGGCGACGCTGGGCAACATCCGCCTGCTCGACCCGGCCGTGATCTCCAAGACCTTCACGCAGTTCCAGCAGCTGCGGCCGTTCTACGCGTTCCCGGAGAAGCTGGACGTCGACCGGTACAAAGTGGACAACCAGCTCCAGGACTACATCGTCGCCGTCCGCGAGCTCCAGACCGCCGGCATCCCCGAGGGCCAGCGCGACTGGATCAACCAGCACCTGATCTACACCCACGGCAACGGCATCGTGTTCGCCGAGGCCAGCAAGATCAACTCGCCGGCGGACCAGGGCGGCAACGGCGGCTACCCGGTGTTCGACGTGGCCGAGGTGGACCCGGACGGCAAGGTCAAGCCCGGCCCGTTCGGCGTCCAGCAGCCGCGCACCTACTTCGGCGAGCTGGGCAACCGGGCCGACTACGCCATCGTCGGCGGACGCGGTGAGGGCTCGCCCGGCGAGTACGACACCGACCGCGCCCAGTACACCTACGACGGCAAGGGCGGCGTCCGCATCGGCGGCATCTTCAACAAGCTCGTCTTCGCCGCCGCCTACGGCGAGCGCAACATCCTGTTCAACTCGGCCATCACCGACGAGTCGCGGATCATCTTCAACCGCCACCCGCGTGACCGCGTCGAGGCCGTGGCGCCGTGGCTGACCGTGGACGCCGACCCGTACCCGGCGGTGGTGGACGGCAAGATCACCTGGATCGTCGACGGCTACACCACGCTGGAGAACTACCCGTACGCGCGCCGCACGTCGCTGGCGGCGGCCACGAACGACTCGCTGCCCGGCAGCATCCAGCAGCCGAACAAGCCGGTCAGCTACATCCGCAACTCGGTCAAGGCCACCGTGGACGCCTACGACGGCACGGTGACCCTGTACGCGATGGACGAGAAGGACCCGGTCCTCAAGGCGTGGATGGGCGTGTTCCCGGGCACGGTGAAGGCGGGCAGCGAGATGTCCCAGTCGCTGCGCGAGCACCTGCGCTACCCCGAGGACCTGTTCAAGGTGCAGCGCGACACGCTGGCCCGCTACCACGTCGACCAGCCGCGGGACTTCTACTCCGGCGTCTCGTTCTGGGGCGTGCCGTCCGACCCGACCGTGGACAACGCGACGACGGTCGAACAGCAGCAGCAGGGCAGCCAGCAGCAGCGCGACCAGCAGCCGCCGTTCTACGTGCTGGCGGGCGACCCGACCGGTGACCCGAACAAGGTGAGCTTCCAGCTGACCAGCGCGTTGGTGCGGCAGAACCGCGAGTTCATGGCGTCCTACGTCAGCGTCCGGTCCGATCCGGACAACTACGGGAAGATGAGCGTCCTCACGCTCAACAACGAGGCCAAGGGTCCCCAGCAGATCCAGACCCAGTTCCTCACCTCCGGCGAGGTGTCCGGTGAGCTGAACCTGCTGGCCCAGCGCCAGACGAAGGTGGTCTACGGCAACCTGCTGACCCTGCCGGTGGGCGGCGGCCTGCTCTACGTGGAGCCCATCTACATCGAGCGCGCCGGCCAGAACACGCAGTTCCCGCAGCTGTTCAAGGTCCTGGTCAGCTTCGGCGACAAGGTCGGCTACGCCAGCACGCTCAAGGAGGCCCTGGAGAAGGTCCTCACCGGCGCCGCGGCGCAGCTGCCCGACCAGCCGGGCACCACGCCGCCGAACACGACGCCGTCGTCGCCGAGCACCACGACGACGCCGCCGAACGGCAACGGGCAGACCACCGAGCTCCAGCAGGCGGTGCGCGACATCCAGAGCGCCCTGGCGGCCATCAAGGCCGCGCAGAGCAGCGGTGACTTCGCCGCCCTGGGCAACGCGTACAAGGCGCTGGACGACGCGACCAAGCGGTTCGAGACGGCCAGCGCGAACCAGCCGCCGGCGTCGTCGGTGCAGCCCTCGCCCACGCCCACGGGCTGAGCCGCGGGATGCGATCGGGTGGCCTGGAACACCTTCCGGCCACCCGATTTGCATCCTCGGTAAACCCCGCGTAGAGTTCGTATTACCGACGCGGGGTGGAGCAGCTCGGTAGCTCGCTGGGCTCATAACCCAGAGGTCGCAGGTTCAAATCCTGTCCCCGCTACCAAGGCGAAATCCCCTCCCCGGCAGCAATGCCGGGGAGGGGGTCTTTTCCCTGGTCGTGACCCCAGTGGTCGCGAGGGTGCACCCCGGTGAAAATGCGTTTCGCGGGTGGTGTAGAGTTGGTTGTAGCGGCGCGGGGTGGAGCAGCTCGGTAGCTCGCTGGGCTCATAACCCAGAGGTCGCAGGTTCAAATCCTGTCCCCGCTACTAATGCGAAGGCCCCCTCTCCGGATTACCGGGGAGGGGGCCTTTCGCGTGCACCGCTCTCGGCTCAGGTCATGTTTTCCGCCCAGTACTGCGCGCAGACCAGCGAGCAGACGCGGCCCTCGCCGCTGACCGTCCGGTGGCGCCGGATCTGCTTGCCGCAGACCATGCACTCGTCCTTGCCCGCCTGTTCCGGGATCGATCCGCTGGCCCAGGCGCGGGCGCTCTTGACGACCTTCGCTTCCATCCACTTGATGCCCACGGGGAACCTCCCAAAACGACGCCTACATGGAGTGATGATCCCAGCACTGGTCGTATCCGCCAGACCAGGAGCCCGACATCACCGGGTTGTGCTAAGCCTGGGGTGCGGAACCAAGACCAACAGAGCGGCGAGTCACGTTTGAGTTGCCGTTCGGGTGAACGCAAAAGTGCGGTTTCCCTTGTCCCGCAATGATTTTCCACCTGGGCTGGACACACCGGGTCAAGAGGCCGAAAGCGTGGCACTTGATCAGCGCCCCGTCACGCACCGGAGCTTCTCGTTGCTCCGCATGGCCCAACACCACTAGCCCGTGATCAGCCACTGTGGACAGAACGGCTGACCATTGTGGACAGCCGCACTCGGAAGTGGCACCGTTGACGATGTGTCGGACCTGAACGCGACTGCCGCCGCCCTGCTCGGGCTGCTGCACGACGGACCCAAGACCGGTGGCCAGCTCGTGGCTGAGGCCGGAGAGCGCTTCGGCGCGTTCTTCAGCGTCACCCGGAGCCAGGTCTACCGCGAGTTGCCCGCACTTGCCGACGCCGGTCTGCTGCGCCTCGGCAAGCAGGGCCCGCGCTCCAGTCAGCAGTACGTGCTGACCGCAGCGGGCAAGAAGGCCTTCAAGAACTGGCTGCTGTCCGAGCCCGGCCCGGACCACCTCCGCAGCCCGCTCATCCTGCGGCTGGTGCACGCCGGCTCGCTGACCGCCAAGCAGCGCCAGGCGCTGGTGGACGCGGCCCGCGCGAGCTACGGAGCCTCCCAGGAGGCCGCCAAGACGGCGGTCAAGACGGCGGAGGACGCCTACGCCAAGGCGGTGGCCGAGTTCGGCCTGGCCCACGCCAAGGCCGTGCTCAAGCTGCTCGACGCCATCCCGACCGGCTGAACCCCGGGCACGTCCGCGCCGACCGGTCGCACTCCGCGACCGGTCCTGGCGTAATCTTCTGCCGTGAACCCGGACGTCGAAGCAGACATCAAGGACCTCTCCGCCACGCTCGCGAGCATCGAGGCGGTGATGGACCTCGATTCGCTGCGCGCCCAGGTCGCGGAGCTGGAGGAGCAGGCGGCCCGCCCCGACCTGTGGGACGACCAGGAGAAGGCGCAGCGCGTCACCAGCCAGCTCTCCCACAAGCAGGGTGAGCTGCGTCGCGTCACCGGCCTGCGCGACCGCCTCGACGACCTCGGCGTGCTCTACGAGCTGGCCGAGGACGAGGGCGACGCGGGCAGCCTCGCCGAGGCCGACACCGAGCGCGTCAAGCTGCGCGACGAGATCTCCTCCCTGGAGGTCCGCACGCTGCTGTCCGGCGAGTACGACGAGCGCAACGCCCTGGTCACCATCCGTGCCGAGGCGGGCGGCGTGGACGCCGCGGACTTCGCCGAGATGCTCCTGCGCATGTACTCGCGGTGGGCGGAGCGCCACGGCTACGGCGTCGACGTGTTCGACACCTCCTACGCCGAAGAGGCGGGCATCAAGTCCGCGACCTTCCGCGTCACCGCCCCCTACGCCTACGGCACGCTCAGTGTCGAGCAGGGCACGCACCGCCTCGTGCGCATCTCGCCGTTCGACAACCAGGGCCGCCGGCAGACGTCGTTCGCGGGCGTCGAGGTGGTGCCCGTGGTCGAGCAGACCGACCACGTCGACATCGACGAGAAGGACCTGCGCGTCGACGTCTACCGCTCGTCGGGCCCCGGCGGCCAGGGCGTGAACACGACCGACTCGGCGGTGCGCCTCACGCACATCCCGACCGGCATCGTCGTGTCCTGCCAGAACGAGCGCAGCCAGCTCCAGAACAAGGCCACCGCGATGGCGGTCCTCCAGGCCAAGCTGCTGGAGCGCCAGCGGCAGGAGGAGCAGGCCAAGATGGACGCCCTCAAGGACACCGGGTCCAGCTGGGGCAACCAGATGCGCTCCTACGTGCTGCACCCGTACCAGATGGTCAAGGACCTGCGCACCGAGCACGAGGTGGGCAACCCGTCGGCCGTGCTCGACGGCGAGATCGACGAGTTCCTGGAGGCGGGCATCCGCTGGCGCAAGCAGCAGCAGAGCGCCTGAGATTGACCTTTTCGTGATCGGTTCGTGATCGTTCAAGTCCTCCGTCTCGCCGCACTAAGGCGGGCGAGACGGAGGCTTTACCCAGGCCACGGGTAGACTCCCCCGTCGTGATTCGCCTCGAACACGTGTCCAAGGTCTACAAGACCTCCACGCGCCCCGCGCTCGACAACGTCTCCGTCGAGCTTGACAAGGGTGAGTTCGTGTTCCTGATCGGGCCTTCGGGGTCCGGCAAATCCACGTTCCTGCGCCTCTTGCTGCGCGAGGAGGTGCCCAGCAAGGGTCGCGTGTACGTGTCGAACTTCGACGTGGCCAAGATGTCCCGGCGCAGGGTCCCCCGCCTGCGCCAGTCCATCGGCTGCGTGTTCCAGGACTTCCGGCTGCTGACCAACAAGACCGTGGCGGAGAACGTCGCGTTCGCGCTGGAGGTCATCGGCAAGCCGCGCAACACCATCGTCAAGGTGGTGCCCGAGGTGCTCCAGCTGGTCGGTCTGGACGGCAAGGCCGACCGGATGCCGCACGAGCTCTCGGGCGGCGAGCAGCAGCGGGTCGCGATCGCGCGCGCGTTCGTGAACCGGCCGCTGGTGCTGCTGGCCGACGAGCCGACCGGAAACCTGGACCCGGACACGAGCCAGGACATCATGCTGCTGCTGGAGCGGATCAACCGCACCGGCACGACGGTGCTGATGGCCACCCACGACCACTCCATCGTCGACTCCATGCGCCGCCGCGTGGTCGAGTTGGACCACGGCCGCATCATCCGCGACGACGCGCGGGGTGTTTACGGCGTGGGCCGCTAAACCCCCAACCCCCGACCCCGAGGAACGTCTCCCCCGATGCGTACCAGCTTCGTCTTCAGCGAGGTCGTCACCGGCTTGCGCCGGAACGTCACGATGACCATCGCGATGATCCTGACGACCGCGATCTCGCTCTTCCTGCTCGGCGTCGGCCTCCTCATCGTCCGCATGGTCGACAAGGTGCAGGACAACTACCAGAGCAAGCTCGAGGTCTCGGTCCTGCTCACCAACGACGTCAGCGCGAACGACAAGGACTGCGCGCAGCAGCCGTGCGCGGGCCTGCGCAGTGCCCTGGAGACCACGTCCGGGGTGGAGACGGTCGTCTACGAGAACCGCGAGAAGGGCTACGAGCGGTTCAAGGAGATCTTCGAGGCGCAGCCGGAGCTGGTGAAGCTCGCCCGCCCCGAGGCGATCCCCGCCACGTTCCGGGTCAAGCTGGAGGACCCCGAGCGCGCCGACGTCATCGTGCAGGCGTTCAGCGGCAAGGCGGGCGTGAAGGCCGTCAACGACCAGGGCGAGTTCCTGGGCCGGCTGATCGACCTGTTCAACGGCCTGCGCAACGGTGTCCTCGGCTTCGCCCTCATCCAGGCGCTGGCCGCGTTGCTGCTGATCTCCAACACCATCCAGGTGTCGGCGTTCACCCGGCGCACCGAGGTCGGCATCATGCGCCTGGTGGGCGCCACCCGGTGGTACACGCAGCTGCCGTTCCTCATCGAGGCGGTGGTGGCGGGCCTGGTCGGCGCGATCGTCGGCCTGGGCTTCCTGGCGGCGGGCGCGATCGGCGTGACGAAGATGTCCGGCGACCTGTTCTCGTCCCAGATCCTGCCGCCGATGGGCTTGCTGGACGTGGTGATCGTGTCACCGATCCTGCTCGGCGTCGCGGTGCTCATCTCGGCGCTGACCGGGTACGTCACACTGCGGTTGTACGTGCGCATTTAATGCCTGGCGTGGTCACGTAAGGTTTCGGCATGGTCAAGGAACGCGGTCAGAAGGTGATCGCGTCGAACCGCAAGGCTCGGCACGACTACACCATCCTCGACACCTACGAAGCGGGTGTCGTGCTCGTCGGCACCGAGGTGAAGAGCCTGCGCATGGGCCGGGCGTCCCTTGTGGACGCCTTCGCCCAGGTCGACGACGGCGAGATCTGGCTGCACGCGCTGCACATCCCGGAGTACGTGGCCGGGACCTGGACCAACCACGAGGTCCGCCGCAAGCGCAAGCTCCTGCTGCACCGCAAGGAGATCGAGCGGCTGATCGGCAAGACCAAGGAGAGCGGTCTGTCGCTGATCCCGTTGCAGATGTACTTCAAGGACGGGTACGTCAAGGTCGAGATCGCGCTCGCGCGCGGCAAGAAGGCCTACGACAAGCGGCAGGACCTGGCCAAGCGGGACGCTCAGCGGGAGATCCAGAAGGCGCACGGGCGCGCTCTCAAGGGCCGCTATTGAACCTCGTCGACATGCACGTGCACTTCATGCCGGAGCGCGTGCTCGACAAGGTGTGGTCGTACTTCGACGCGGCCTCGGAGCACTACGGCGTGTCCTGGCCGATCCACTACCGGTTGCCGGAGGCGGAGCGGTTGGCCGCGCTGCGGTCGTTCGGCGTGGTCGGCTTCGCGCCGCTGGTGTACGCGCACAAGCCGGGCATGGCGGAGTGGCTGACGGAGTGGGCGCTGGAGTTCGGGACGTCGGTGCCCGAGGCCGTGCCGACGGGCACGTTCTTCCCCGAGCCCGGGGCGTCGGGGTACGTCTCGCGTGCCTTGTCCCGGGGTGCGCGGTGCTTCAAGGCGCACGTGCAGGTCGGTTCGTACGACCCGCGTGACCAGTTGTTGGACGACGTCTGGGGCTTGCTCGCCGAGGCCGCGGTGCCGGTGGTCGTCCACTGCGGGCACGGGCCGATCCCCGGCTCGCACACCGGGTTGGACGTGTTCGAAGAGGTCCTCAAGCGACACCCGGCGCTGGTGGCGGTGGTGGCGCACGCCGGTATGCCGGACTACTCGGGTGCGCTGGACCTGGTGTCGAGGTACGACGGCGTGCACCTGGACACCACGATGGTGGGCGTGCCGTTCACCGAGGCGCAGGCGGCGCTGCCGCGTGACTGGGCGTCCCGGCTGGTCGACGTGTCGGACCGGGTGGTGCTCGGGTCGGACTTCCCGAACATCCCCTACGAGTACCGGGTGCAGCTCGACGCGATCGAGTCGTGGGCGGCGGCGGACGACCGGCTCGGCGCGGACTTCCTGCGGGCCGTGCTGCACGACAACGCGGCCCGCCTGCTGCGGCTCTAGCCGGTGATGTCCAGGTAGGCCAGGACGGCTCGGACTCGGCGGTGTTCCGAGGTGCTGGGTTCCAGGCCGAGCTTGGCGAAGATGTTGCCGACGTGCTTCTCCACCGCGCCGTCCGAGACGACCAGGGACTTGGCGATGGCGGTGTTGGACAAGCCCTGGGCCATCAGGCCCAGGACTTCGCGTTCGCGTTGCGTCAGGGAGTCCACCGGCTTGCGGCGGCTGCGGACCATGAGCTGGGTGATGACCTCGTGGTCGATGCTGGTGCCGCCCTCGGCCACCCGGCGCACCGCCGCGACGAACTCCGAGACGTCCGAGACCCGTTCCTTGAGCAGGTAGCCGACGCCGTTCGCGCCGCCGGCCAGCAGCTCGACCGCGTAGCGCTCCTCCACGTACTGCGACAGCACGAGCACCGGCAGGTTCGGCACCCGCCGGCGGGCCTCGATCGCCGCTCGCAGGCCCTCGTCGGTGAAGGTGGGGGGCATCCGCACGTCCACCAGGGCCAGGTCCGGTTTGTGCTGGTCGATGGCGGCGAGCAGGGCTTCGCCGTCCTCGACGGCCGCCACGGTCTCGATGCCCTCGTCCGCCAGCAGGCGTTCCACGCCCGACCTGAGCAGCACCGAGTCCTCGGCGATCACCACGCGCACGGCAGCTCCGTTCGGATGACGGTCGGCCCCCCTTCGGGGCTGACCACGACGACCACGCCGTCAATGGTCGCAGCCCGGTCCGCCAAGCCCGCGAGGCCTCCGCCGGGACGCACCTGGGCGCCGCCGTGGCCGTTGTCGGTGATCTCCACGACCACGGAGTTCTCGGTGCGGCTGACGCGGACCGCGGCCTGCGTGGCGCCGGCGTGCTTGGCGATGTTGGTCAGGGCCTCGGCGACGGTGAAGTAGGCCGTGCTCTCCACCGCTGTCGGCGGGCGCGGGTCGACGTCCACCGAGACCTCGACCGGGATCGGGCACTTCGCCGCCAGGGACGACAGGGCGGCGTCCAGGCCCCGGTCGCCCAGCACCGACGGGTAGATGCCGCGGGCCAGGTCGCGCAGTTCGGAGATGGCGAGCTTGGCGTCGGCGTGGGCCTCGGCGATCAGTTCGGCCGCCGCCTCCGGGTCGGTCTCCATCTTGTTGCGCGCCCGGCCCAGGCCCATCGCCACCGCCACCAGTCGCTGCTGGGCGCCGTCGTGCAGGTCGCGTTCGATGCGCCGGCGCTCGGCCTCGGCCGCCTCGACACCGCGGGCGCGGCTGGCGGACAGGTGGTCGGCCTTGGCCTCCAGCATGGCCGTGCGGGACGGTCCGAGCAGTCCCTGCGCGAGGGCCGCGTGCGCCCGGCCCAGGCCCTTGACCAGCGGCATCACGATGATCGCGAGCACGATGCCCAGCGCGGTGACCACGATGCCCTCCGGGATGGAGTCGAGCAGCCACACGGAGTTGCCCAGCGTGATCTCGAAGGTCGCGGGCAGGTAGTTGTAGTAGAACGGGAAGAACACCAAGCCCAGCACCGCCGGCCACAGGGCCACGACCAGCGCGAACTCCGTGACCCCGAGCGGGAGCATGATCAGCCAGTAGGTGAAGTCGCGCCACGTGGCCGGGTCGGTCATCAGCGCCTTGGCCCGCTGGTAGGTGTTGCCCTCGGGCAGCGGCCGGTAGGGCTGGGGGATGTGGACCCCCAGCGCGACCCGCAGCCAGGACCGTTCGGCGGTCGCGGCGGCGCGGGCCAGCACGAGGGTCAGCGCCAGCAGCGGGAACCCGACCCAGACCACCATCGTGCCGACGCTCACGGCCAGCAGCGGCACCAGCAGGCAGAACCAGAACAGCCCGGTGACGAGGTTGAGCAGGAAGTACCCGCTGGTCCTCGCGATGTCGGGGTTGGCCCGCTCAGTCATGTGTGTTCCCCACCTTCACGCCCTGATGTTGCCCGACCAGCATCACCCGTGCGTGTGGCCGCGGACCATCAGGTCGACCGGCGTTCGGGGGGTGGGGACAGCCCTACCAGGGTATTGGAATGAACCGGCCGGTCGCGGACGTTATGATGGTGAGGAACTACCGACCAGGGGGTGAACGGTTTCGACTTTGTGCGTTGATCCAAGGGAAGCGTGCCGGTGCAGGCGAGAGACCACCGCAAGCGTCATCGCAAACCAATAAGCGCCGAGTCTAACGACCAGCGCGCGTTCGCCCTCGCCGCCTGAGGCTAGGAGCGACGCTGTCGGCCCGGTGGTGCCTCCGCTCCGGTCGCCGGCATCAGCTAGGGGGCTTCACCTCCGTTCCCGGTCACGGGGAGCGGTAGGGACACCTCACAGTGACTGGGCCCGTCACGACGACTTGTCCGCGTGATCGTCGGGGCCGAGTAGAGGCGTAGCGGACTGCGCACGGAGAAGCCTTGGTGAAACGGCAGAGGACCCGGGTTCGATTCCCGGCACCTCCACCTCGAACGGCGGACGTCCCCACTCGGGACGTCCGCCGTTGTCGTCAGCGGTCTTCGCGCAGGATCGTCGCCAGGTTGCGTTCCGCCAGCGCGGTGATGGTGACGAACGGGTTCACGCCCAGGGAGCCGGGAATCAGGGCTCCATCGGTCACGTACAGGTTCCGGTACCCCTTCACCCGGCCGTGGGTGTCGGTGGCCTTGCCCAGGACCGCCCCGCCGAGCGGGTGGTAGCAGAAGTCGTCCGCGAAGGCCTTGCCGCCGCCGAAGACGTCGTAGCGGTACGTGGTGCCGTTGGCGTCGTTGATCTGGTCGAACGTGCCGGAGGCGGCCAGGGTGGACTGGGTGCCCTGCCACTGGAGGACGGCCCGGTCGGTTGCCGGGTCGTAGGTGAACCGGCCGCGGTCCTCGTTGCGGGTGATCGCCAGGTAGAGGCTGACGTAGGTCTCGATGCCCGCGGGCACGGGCGCGACCTCGGCGAGGACCTGGCGGGACGGGTCGGTGATGGCCAGGACCGGGATCGAGGACTGCCGGGAACCGGTCGGCTCCAGCAGGTGGTTGTTGCGGGCGACCATGACGTTGCCGTTGGGGCCCCAGCCCTCGCCGACCTCGGCGGGCAGGTCCGGCAGGTCGCCGGTGTCCCGGGCGCGCAGCAGGAGTTCCGTGGTGCCGAGGCTGCCCGCGCCGAGGAACAGTCGGTCGCACGTCACGTGCTTCTCCGCCACGACCGCCCCGTCCGGCGTGCTCTCGCGGACCGCCAGGGCGTAACCGGCGCCCTGGCGGGTTATGCGGGTCACCTGGTGCAGTGGCGCGATGGTGACGTTGCCGGTGCGCACGGCGTCCGCGAGGTAGCCCTGGTCGAGGGTGAACTTGCCGTGGTTGTTGCCGTAGATGACCTCGGTGCCCAGCGCCGACTTGGGCACCTCGCCCCGCTCCTCGCGCGCCATGTAGTCGAACGAGTAGACGTTGGGCAGGAACGTGGTGTCGAAGCCGGCGCGGGCCGCCGCCGTCCGGGACAGCCGGGAGAACCGGTAGTAGTCGCTCGCCTCGAAGTAGGGCGCGGGGATGTCGTTGACCCGCAGCATCCGGTTCGCCAGCGGGTAGAACCGGTCGTACATCTCCGCCGCGTCCACGGTCGGGAACTGCCTGGTGAAGTAGTCGCGGTCCGGGGTGACGGCCATGCCGCCGTTGACCAGCGACCCGCCGCCGACACCCCGGCCGACGTACACGCCCATGCCCGGGAAGTTCACCCGGTCGAGGACGCCCGCGTGCCGCCGGATCGGCCGGTTCGCCAGGTCCAGGAACAGGACCCCGTTGACCGGGGCCTCGGTGCGGTCCTTGAACCACATCGAGCGGTGGTCGGGGAAGAGCATCCCGCAGAACACCTTGCCGTCCGGGCCGGGCGTGTCCCACCGCTGACCCATCTCCAGCACCAGCGTCCGGATGCCCGCCTCGCCCAGGCGCAGCGCCGACACCGCCGCCCCGTACCCGCTGCCCACGACGACGGCGGGGACGTGCGAGGTGGTGGCGTTGGCCTTGGGGCCTAAGAGGGTGAGGGCGGTGGCACCTAAGAGGGCACGGCGGGTGATCGTCATGTCACCCGAGGCTAGCGGTGTTTCAGAAAATCCTTCACAAGGGTCGCGACCAGGTGCGGGTCGGTCGCCAGCACGGCGTGCGAGTCGTCGTAGCGCTCGACGGTGATGTTCGCGGGCAGGGTCGGCAGGTCCCGTTCCAGGCCCGCCGCGTAGCTGTCGAACAGCAGTTGACCTGGGAACGGCTTGGTGGCGACGGCCAGCAGCATCGGGCAGCGGACCTCCCGGAAGACCTCGAAGCAGTCCAACTCCTCCATCGCCTGCTGGAGTTCGGGCTGCCCGTACGCCTTGAACCGCTCCCGCAGGTCGGCGATCGCCGCCAGGTCCGGGTCCACGTGCCGCTGCGGCTGCGTGGGCACGCCGTGCCCGTCGATGTCGATCACGGCCGGGCACTCGGGGTGCCGCCGACCCCACAGCGCCGCGACCATGCCGCCCAGCGACATGCCCAGCACCGCCGGGTTGTCGGTGGCGTGCGGCTCGATCCGGTCGAGCACCGATTCCCAGTCCCACGGCCCTTCCAGCGGTAATGCGATCACCTCGTGGACGCCGCGCAGTTCCTCGACCACCGGGTCCCAATCGGACGGCGACCCGCCCGCACCGTGCAACGCCAGCACCTTCACGCGTTCAACCTCGCTCTCACCGAGTCCGTGGTGACGCCGCCCTCGGCGTCCCTGGTCAACTTCCCGCGCCGCACGAGGTCGTGGACGCCCTGCTTGGTGACGCCCAACATCGCGCCCGCGACGGAGTACGACACCGACCGCGCGGCCGGGTGGCCGACGCGTCTCGCGGTGGCGCGGCCCAGCGGGGTGCGCCACCAGTCGGCGGGCGGGTCGAACGGGCCGTCGCCCGGGTACAGCGCGCCGATCAGCCGGGCGAGCGCGTGCACGGCCGCCGGGTGGTCGTCGCCCTCGATCACCTCGGCCGTCCGCCGGGCCAGGGCGTCGACGCGGTCGGGCAGGTCGGCGGCGTCGCCGAAGAGGATCTCGACCGGGTCGAGCAGCCGCGTGCGGATGACCGCGGCGATCTGGTCCGCGAGCATGACCCACCTCCTTGACGACCATCGTCAAGTACTTGACGGCTGCCGTCAAGTAGCTAGCGGCGGGCGGGAGTGGCGGTGAACGGGTCCTCCGGCCAGCGGTGCTTGGGGTAGCGGCCCCGCAGCTCCGCGCGGACCTGCGGGTACCCGGTGCGCCAGAACGACGCCAGGTCGCCGGTCACCGCCGTCGGTCGGCCCGCCGGGGACAGCAGGTGCAGCACGACCGGGGCGCGGCCGTCCGCGAGCCGGGGCGTGTCGGTCCAGCCGAACACCTCCTGCACCTTGACCGGCAGCACCGGCTCGGGGCCCGAGTAGTCCACCCGGATGCGGGACCCGGACGGCACCTCCAGCCGGTCCGGCGCCCACTCGTCGAACCTCGCCGCCGCCGGCCACGGCAGCAGTGCCCGGACCGCGGGCTCGGCGTCGATCTTCGCCAGGTCCGCGCGGCGGCGGGCCGTGCCCAGGTCGAGGACGGCCAGCAGGGCGTCGTCGGTCGGGTCGGGCCACGGTTCGCCCAGGACGCGGTGCAGGAACGCCAGCCGCTCGCGCGTCCGGGTCGCGTCGGCGGACCAGCGCAGCAGCCCCAGACCCTCGGTGCGCAGACCGGTGAGCAGCGCGGACCTGGTCGCCTCCGGGTCGCGCAACGGTTTGGCCGCCAACGTGATCGCGCCCAGCTTGAGCACGCGGTTCGCGACGATGTCACCGTCCCAGCGGACGTCGTCCTCCTCGGCGAGCAGGGTCGGCGCGGCCTGGCGGGCCAGCTCCTCCGACGCCCGCGCGGCCAGCCGGATCCGCCCGTGGCTGCGCCCCGGCTCCCGGTCGGCGACCGCGACGGCGAGCCACTCCGCGTCGCTCAACGCCCCCGCCGGCAGTTCCGCCGCCGTCCCGCCCGCCATCAGGTAGACCGGCGAACCGGGGGACCGCCTGCGCGCCAACCGCTCCGGGTACGCGAGCGCGACCACCAACGCCACGGGGTCCTCGACCGGCTTGGTGGCCTGTGGGGCCTCGACCAGGGCCGCTAGGCGGCGGGCTTCGCGCGGGTCGGCGTCGCGGGTGGACAGTTCGACGCTCGCGGCGGTGCGGTCGTTGTCGAGCACGGCCACCACCTCGGCGGCCTTCCGCGGGCCGACCAGCGCGGCGCCGTCGAGCAGGGCGCGGGCCAGGCGGGGGTGGAGGCCGAGGTCGGCCATCTTGCGGCCCCGGTCGGTGATCTCCGGATCAAGGGCGCCCAGCGCGCGCAGGACCGAGCGGCCCGCGTCGAGGGCGCCCGGTGGAGGAGCGTCCCACCAGCTCAGGCCCTCGCCGGTGGGCACGCCCCAGCACGCCAGCTCCAGCGCCAACCGGGTCAGGTCGGCGGTGCGGATCTCCGGCTCCGGGTAGCGCGGCAGCGTGCTGTGCTCGTGCTCGGGCCAGCACCGATAGGCCCGGCCCGGAGCCTCGCGACCCGCCCGACCCGCGCGCTGGTCGGCCACGGCCGCGCTCACCCGCACGGTCGCCAGCCCGGACAGACCGCGTAGGTGGTCCACCCGAGGCACCCGCGAGAGGCCCGAGTCCACCACCGCCCGCACGCCCGGCACGGTCAGGCTCGACTCGGCGATCGCCGTCGCCAGCACCACCCGCCGCCGCGTGCCGGGGCGCAGCGCCGCGTCCTGCACGCCGGAGCCGAGCCGGCCGTGCAGCGGGACCACGTCCACGCCGTCCAGCAACGCCGTGCAGCGGCGGATCTCGGCCACCCCGGGCAGGAACGCCAGCACATCACCGTCCACTTCGGACAGCGCGCGGCGGACGGCCCGCGCCACGCACGCCTCGATCCGCTCGCCCCGCAGCGGTGGCGTGTACGCGATCTCCAGCGGATGGGTCTGCGCGGTCACGCGGAGGACCGGCGCGTCCCCGAGCAGGGCGGCCAGCCGGTCCGCCGCGACCGTCGCGGAGGTCGCCAGCAGCTTCAGGTCCGGCCGCAGGCCCGCCCGCGCGTCCAGCAGCAACGCCAGCAGCAGGTCCGCGTCCAGGTGCCGCTCGTGGCACTCGTCGAGCAGCACGGTGTCCACGCCCGCCAGCTCCGGGTCGTGCTGCAACCGCCGCACCAGCAAGCCGGACGTCACCACCTCGATCCGCGTGTCGCGCGAAGTCTTCCGGTCGCCGCGCACCGAGTAGCCCACGGTCTTCCCGACCGGCTCGCCCAGCAGGCTCGCCATCCGCGCGGCGGCGGCGCGGGCCGCGATGCGCCGGGGTTCCGCGACGACCACGCGACCCTTCAGCGCCAACGGCACGAGGGTCGTCTTGCCGGTGCCCGGTGGGGCGACCAGGACCGTGGTCCCGTGCGCGTCCAGGGTGCGCACGAGTTCGTCCAAGACCCCGGTGATCGGCAGCTCCACGGTGAGCCAGTGTGCCAATGTGGACGCATGGGGAAATGGGGTGTCCTCGGCGCGGCGGTGACGCTGGCCCGTGCGGCGTGGACGATCAGGACGTGGCGGCAGGTGCGGGAGCTGCCGCGCGAGGCCGTCGACGGCGGCTCGGTCACCGTGGTCGTGCCCGCGCGCGACGAGGAGGCCTCGATCGACCGGTGCCTGGCCGGTCTGCGCGCGCAGGAGTACGGCGACCTGCGGATCGTGGTCGTGGACGACGCCTCGACCGACCGGACCGCCGAGATCGTGGGCCGGCACGCGGCGGAGGACCCGCGCGTCCGGCTCGTGGTGAGCTCCGGTCCGCCGTCGGGGTGGGCGGGCAAGGTGCACGCGTTGCACGTGGGCACCGCCGACGCCCGCTCCGACTGGCTGCTCTACGTCGACGCGGACACCGAGGCCGCGCCGGACCTGGTCGGGCGGCTGATCGCGGCGGCGCGGGCCGAGGGCGTGGACCTGGTGTCCGCGGCCGGCCGGTCGACCACCTCGAACGCGGGCTGGTGGCTGCTGCTGCCGCCGGTGAACACGGTGCTGTTCGAAGGCGGCTCGGTGGACGGCAGCCGTGGCAAGGCGCTGGCCATCGGGCACTGCATCCTGGTCCGGCGCGAGGCGTGCGAGCGGGCCGGCGGGTGGCGGGCGATCGCCGGGTCCCGCAGCGACGACATCGACTTCGCCACGCTCGTGCGCGACAGCGGCGGGCGGACGCGGCTGGTGGACACCGGGGAGTCGCTGCACACGTCGGGCCTGGCCACGTTCGGCCTCACGTACCGGTCGATGCGCAAGAGCCTCACCGCGGGCATGTCCGAGCAGGGGCCGACGACCGCGTTCCTGCTGCTCAGCGCCATCGGGTTGGCGCACCTCGCCTACGGGGTGGTGCCGATCGTGACGACGCTGCGCGGGTCGAAGCCCGGCGCCATCGCGTGGCTGGGGCAGGCGTTGGCGCACTGGGCGTACTTCCGGCGCGTCGGGCAGCCGCGCGCGGCGGCGGTGCTGGGACCGGTCGCGTCGGTCGCGTTCGGGGTGTTGGCGCTGGACACGGCGGTGCGGACGCTGGGCGGCGGCGCCACCTGGAAGGGGCGTGACGTGCGTGGGTGACCGGCGGGGTGCGAGGGTGGGACCGTGGTCGACCCGCTGAGAGATCCTGACGACCCCGAGCTGCTCGACCCGTACCGCGCCCGCGAGCTGGCCGGACTGGTGGAGGCGGCGCGCCTGGCGTCCGGCGCCGTCCGGTACGGGCGGATCGGTCGGGTGGGCTGCGCCCAGGTCGTCGTCAACCCGGACAACCCGCTGCCCGGCGGCAACCACGCGTGCGCCTTGGACGGGTCGTCCGCCGAGGTCGCGGGCACTTTGATGCGCCTGGAGCAAACGTTTGCGGACGTGGGTCGGGCGGAGGCGGTGGTGTACGCGTCGCCGACCACCGTCGCCGAGATCGAGGGCATCGCCGACGACGCCGGCTGGTACGCCGTCGAGGAGGCGCTCGCGGTCGTGCACCGGGGGCCGGCGGAGGTGGCGCCGTCGGTGCGGCGGGCCGTCGACGCGGACCTCGACGGCATGGCCGCGCTGCTCGCCGACGACCTGGGCGCGGAACCCGTGCGGCTGGCCAAGCACCTGTGGCAGCGGCTGGACGACCCGCGGTGCGTGTTCCTCGCGGTGGACGACGGCGACCGGCTCGCCGGGTTCGCGAGCGGGTTCGGCGACCGCGGGGTCGGGCTGGTCGAGCACGTCGTGGTGCGGCCCGCCCGGCGGCGGCGCGGGGTGGGGACGGCGCTGGTGAGCGGTTGTGTGGCGGCTTTGCGCGATCTGGGGGCGTTGCTGGTGGCCGCGCACGTGGCCGAGGGTGGCGCGGGGGAGCGGTTCGCGGAGGCGTGCGGGTTCGGAAGTGGTTATCCCGTAACCGCTTATGCACGCAGAGTCGACGAACTGTTGGATTGAGTAATTAGTTGCCCCTTCGCATATCCTTAGCACAGCTAACGGAGAGCGGAGGGTGCCCAGTGCCGGGGATCGAGACCAAGTCCAAGCCCCGGTTGCCCAGCGAGGTGTGGGTGCTCGTCGCGGCGAGCTTCATCATCGCCATCGGCTTCGGCATCGTCGCTCCCGTCCTGCCCGCCTACGCCAAGGGCTTCGACGTCGGCACCACCGCCGTGTCCGCGATCGTCAGCGCGTTCGCCCTGGTCCGGCTGCTGTTCGCGCCGATGAGCGGGCGGCTGGTGACCCGGTTCGGCGAGACCCGGATCTACGTGTGGGGCATCCTCATCGTGGCGCTGGGCACGGCCGCCTGCGGCTTCGCCACCGCGTACTGGCAGCTGCTGGTGTTCCGGTCCTTCGCCGGGGTCGGCTCGACCATGTTCACCGTCGCCGCCGTGGGCCTGCTCATCCGCATCACCCCCGCGCCCCTGCGCGGGCGGGCGTCCGGGCTGTGGGCGACCGGGTTCCTGCTGGGCAACATCGCCGGACCGATCGTCGGCGCGGGCCTGGCGGAGATCTCCATCCGCGTCCCGTTCGTGGTCTACGCGGTCGCGCTGATCATCGCGGCCCTGGTGGTGTGGTGGTTCCTGCGGCGGTCCACGCTGGCCGCTCTGGACTCCGCGCCACAGGCCACGATGACCGTCCGCCAGGCCCTCGGCTCGTCCGCCTACCGTGCGACGCTCGCGTCCGGCTTCGCCAACGCCTGGGCGGTGTTCGGCGTGCGGATCTCGCTGGTGCCGCTGTTCGTGGTGGAAGCGCTGTACGGGAGCCCGGCGGTGGCGGGCATCTCGCTGTCGGTGTTCGCCGCCGGCAACGCCGCCGTGCTGATGATCTCCGGCAAGCTGTCCGACAGCATCGGGCGCAAGCCGGTCGCGCTGGCCGGGCTGCTGGTGTCCGCCGGCGGCACCATCTGGCTCGGGTTCACCACGAACGTGCCGATGTTCATGGCCGCGTCGCTGCTGTCCGGGATCGGCGCGGGCCTCCTCAACCCGCCGCAGAACGCGGTCGTGGCGGACGTCATCGGCGCCAAGGCCAAGGGCGGGCCGGTGCTGGCGGCGTTCCAGATGGTCGGCGACTGCGGCGCGATCATCGGTCCGCTGCTGGCCGGGCTCCTGGTCGACCACGTGTCCTACAGCGCGGCGTTCACCCTTACGGGGTCGATGATGTTGGTGGCGCTGGTGTTCTGGCTGTTCGCCCCCGAGACCCTGCCGCGCGAGCCGTCCGAGCACGTCGCGGAGGCCGTGGCGAACGAGTGCGGCGCGATGGACGAGGGTCCCGAAGTGCCCACGGGGGAGCGCCTGGCGGGTCGTCCGCGTCAGCCGGACGCGTGAGCGCTCAGGTTCCACTCAGCATCCCTCGGTAGCCTGCGGGCGCAGTTGACCGGGAGGAAAGCGACGTGGGTGGCGCTGAGCGCAACGCTCGGAAGAAGAAGCAGGAGCAGCAGGCGGCCAAGGCGGTGGCCGCGGCACGCGGGTCGAGCGGGGACCGGAACAAGGTCGTCATCGGCGTCGTCGTGGTCGTGGTGCTGGCGCTGGTGGTCATCGGCGGGGTGATCTGGACGTCCAGGTCGTCGTCCTCGGACTCCTTGAAGCCGCCCACCGACGTGGCCGGCGTCAACGCGCCGATCGTCCGCGAGGGCGGTGTGGTCGTGGTGGGCAAGGACACCGCCAAGGCCACCATCGACCTGTACGAGGACTTCCTGTGCCCGGCGTGCGGGCAGTTCAAGAAGATCTACGGCGCCGAGATCAAGCAGGAGATCGAGAAGGGCACCCTGCGCGTCCGGTACCACGCGCTGCCGTTCCTGGTGAAGCTGTCCGACCCCGAGGGCTACTCGCGGGACGCGGCCAACGCGGCGCTGTGCGCGGCCGACCAGGGCAAGTTCTGGCAGCTGCACGAGGCGTTGTTCGCGGCGCAGCCCGAGGAGGGCGGCCCGGGGTACACCAAGGACGAGCTGGTGAAGCTCGGGACCGACCTCGGTCTGGCGGCCGACAAGTTCAAGCCGTGCGTCGACGCGGGGACCCACGAGAAGGACGCCCAGGCCGAGCTGGACGCCGTCCGGCAGCAGCCGTTCTTCAAGGGCACGCCGAGCGTGGCGCACAACGGCCAGGGCGTCGACGTGGGCGACGAGAACTGGATCAAGAAGCTGGTGGGATGAGGCCCGGCACCGGCGGCTCGCCCTCGGTCCACCGGGCCAGCCGCCGGGCTTTGCCGGTCTCCGTCCGCGGCACCGTGCCTTCCGACACGACCACGACCTTGCACGTCAGTCCGAGTCGCTCTTTCAGCGCTCGGGTCAAGTGCTCCTGCACCCCTTCGCCGTTGCTCTCGACCACGACCCACAGCTCGGGCCGGGCACGGCGGTCCTCGACGATCAGGTAGTGCGGGCTGACACGGGGGTCGGCCAGCAGTACGGCCTCGATCTCGGTGGGGAACACGTTCACACCGCGGATGACCAGCATGTCGTCCCGACGCCCCAGGACCTTGCTCATCCGGCGCAGCGTGCGCGGGCTGTCCGGCACGGGCGGCGCAAGGGTCGCGATGTCCCCGGTCCGGTAGCGCAGCAACGGCATACCCGTCTTCGTCAACGTCGTGAACACCAGTTCCCCCGGCGTCCCGTCCGGCACCGGGTTGTCGTGCTCGTCGATGGCCTCGACCAGGAAGTGGTCCTCGGCGACGTTCAACATCCCTTGGGAGTCAAGCGATTCACAGGCCACTCCGGGTCCGATGATCTCGCTCAACCCGTAGATGTCCAGCGCCTTGAGCCCCAGCAGCTGCTCGATCTGACTCCGCATCCCCTCCGTCCAGGGCTCAGCCCCGAACACCCCCACCTTGAAACTCGACTCAACCCCGTTCCGCTGGAGAGCCTCCCCGAGGTGGATCGCGTAGGAGGGCGTGCAACACAACACATCCGGCCGCAGATCAGCCACCATCCGCACCTGCCGCTCGGTCATCCCACCCGAGAGCGGCAACACGGTCGCCCCCAACCGCATAGCCCCGTGATGCACCCCGAGGCCGCCCGTGAACAGCCCGTAGCCGTACGCGTTGTGAATCAAACTCCCGCGCGTGGCCCCCGCACCCCCGAGCGCACGTGCCATCACCGAGGCCCACACATCCACGTCGTGCGCCGTATAGGGCACCAACGTGGGCCGCCCTCCGGTCCCCGAGGACCCGTGAATGCAGACGATCGGCTCACCAGTCCGCATCCCATCCGGATAGTGATCCCAAAGGTCCTGTTTGGTCACAAAGGGCAACCGCCAAAGCTCATCCAACGAGACATCCCCCACACCCCCCACCCCGACGTCCCGCAACCGAGCCGCCTGAAGCCCCCCAGCCCCCAACAACCGCCCGACAAGCCCCCGCAACCGCCGCTCCTGCACCCGCCACCGAACCTCGGGCCGCACACCCTCAGCGTCCGGCTCCACCAACGTCGCAGCACCCATGCACCCCGGTTTAGCAGCCAAAACGCTCCGGTGGTACCCCCGATTTCCATCCACGCGGCGGCATGTTGTACGGTATTGCCACACGAGAACGGCGGGCCAAACCGCCGGGGAACGTGAGTGGTACGGGGCTGTGGCGCAGCTGGTAGCGCATCACACTGGCAGTGTGAGGGTCAGGGGTTCGAGTCCCCTCAGCTCCACAAGTGAACATGACATGAGAATCGCCCGCTGACCTGCGTTGGAGCAGGTGGCGGGCGATCTTGCTTTTCACTGGCCCCAAGAGGTGGACGGCCGCAACATGGAGATCCACGGCAGCGGCGACATCACCCCGCTCGCCGGCGCGTTGTCGGAGTTGGGGCACATCGAGTTCACCGGGCTGCGCTATGGCAGCGACCGCGACGGCGCGGCGGTTACCGTCGCCGAGGCTGAAAATACAACCAGCGGGCAGTTCGACCACGACACCCTCGATGCCATCGCCGAGGTCGCCGCCTACCTCCCACGCCTATGATCGCGTGCGACTTCGGACCGCGTTTCATGCCGGACGCGGAGAACGCGTGTCTGACGGTCGCGCCGTTCAAGGATGTGCGATGTGGCCCGCGCGCGGAGACGGATCCGAATTACCGAGTTGGGGACAATGAGCCGACTGATCTCGGTCCTGGTGGCGCCCGAGTGGGAGTGCTTCCCCTTCTGGGTCCGCACCGCGGACGAGGTGATTGCCGACAACTGCTCTGCCGAACGACTCGTGGCCGAATTCGGGGCACCTGTGGACTTGGCGAAGGCGATCGACGCGTGGGACGACGAGTTCCAGGCCGTGTACAACCGCAGCGACCCGGAGAGCTCGGGCTTCCCCGACGAGGCGACCACGGCCGCGTGGCACGAGCGGGGTGGGCGGTTGGCTGGGCGGTTGGCTGTGGCGCTGCGTGTGCGGGTCGAGTTCCGCACCGCGTGTGGGGAGCGTGTGTTCGGCGGTTGAGGTCGGCATTTTGTTTGCTCGCCGCTGCGCTGGGCGGCGTGTGGATCCGGTCATTCGGCAACGCAGGTCGTGCGGTGGTTACTACTCTCCGTCGAAGGGGCATGACGACCTGAGTCGGGAGGGATCGTGGACGGGGACATCCTTGATCCGGATGGGGCTCGTGAGCGGCTCGTGGCGTGGAAGGGGCGGATCGACAAGTTGGCCGCCGACACGCAGGCGATGAGCGAGCGGTTGAGCGGTGTGCGGGTTTCGGCTGCTGATCCTGGGGGGTTGGCGGAAGTGACTGTCGACTCGACCGGGGCGTTGGTCGATCTGCGGTTCACCGACCGGATCCAGCGGACGGCGCCGGAGGCGGTGTCGCGGGTCGTGCTGGCGACGTTGGCCGCCGCGCGGCGGCAGTTGGCCGATCGGTCCCAGGAGATCATCGCCGACACGATCGGCGCCGACTCGCCTGCCGGGCGGGCGATCGCCGAGCGGGTCGGGCAGCAGTTGCGCGGTGGGCCGGCGCCTGAGCGCGGCGGGGGCGAGCCGGACGACGACGACGGTTTCGACAGCCGGTCCTACCTGAAGGAGCGCTGACGCGATGGGGCAGGGCTACCACGTCGACCCCGAGCAGATCCGGCAGCACGCGGCCAACGTCGAGACGGTCGCGGCGCGGTTCGGTGCGGTCAAGTCGGCCAGCGGGCACATCGCGGGCGACGCCCAGGCGTACGGGGCGCTGTGCGGGTGGATCTCCGGCATCCTGGAGGACCGCCACCGCCGCCAGGACGAGCTGATCGCCTACGTCGAGGAGAACCTCGACCTCGTCGCCAAGGCCCTGCGCGAGACCGCCGAGTACTACGAGCTGGTCGAACAGGGCAACTCCGACCTGATCCGCACCTCGGGCGGGGAGGTGGCGCGGTGAGCGACGGTTCCCTGGTCGCGCCGGTCGAGTCCACCCGCGAGGCGTGGACCGGGTCCGGGCTGGCCGACGGCATCGAGGGCCTGGTCGACGCGATCAGGAGCGAGGGCTGGGTCGACGACGCGCTGGCCGGCACGGCGCTGGGCGTCGAGGTTGCGGCCTCCGTCCTGGACCCGATCAGCGCCCTGCTCGCCAACGGCCTGGGCTGGGCGATGGAGTACTTCGAGCCGCTGCGCGAGATGCTCGACGAGCTGACCGGCAAGCCGGACGTGGTGCGGTCGCACGCGGCGACGTGGAACAACATGGCCACCGAGCTGACGTCGATGTCCCAGGACCTGGCCACCCACCTGGACAACGACTTCCCCGACTGGCAGGGCGACGCCGCCGACGGCTACCGCAGCCTGATGGTCAACAACGTCGACGCGCTGGGCGGGTTGGGCGCCGTCTGCGCCGCGCTGGCCGAGGCCACCGAGGGCGCGGGCGGACTGGTCGAGATGACCCGCGAGATCGTGCGGGACCTGATCGCCGACCTCGTCGCCCGGGTGATCGTGTGGGCGGTGGAGGCGTTGTTCGTGGTCACGATCCCGGTGGTCGCGGCGCAGATCGCGGCGGCGGTGGTCAAGTGGGCGGCTCGCATCCTCGTCTACACCACCTCCCTGGTCACCAGTCTCAACAACCTGTCGAAACTCCTCGGGTAGGCGGGAGTGGGAACCGTGCTGAGGACGTCCCTGGCACTGCTCGTGCTGCTGGTGTGGGGCGTGCTGCACGCCAAGACACCCGGCGGCGGCAGCGGCCCGAACCGCCCGCCCGGCGGCGGTGGTGACGGCAAGGGCAAGCCGTCGAAGAAGTTCGGCAAGGTCGACGCGAGCAGTGACGTCGGCAAAGCCCAGGAAGCGGTCGCCGAAACCGCGCAGGCCGGCCGCCCCGCCGAGAAGGGGTCGTCCGGGCAGCCCGGCCAGGGCACCGGCCCGCAGAAGGACCCCCTCGACGGCAAGGTGACGCACGGCAAGAACTCGTTGGGCCACATGCGCAAGCACGCCCAGCACATCCGGTCGGCGGCACGCGAGGACGGGGTCGAGATCCCCAACGGGGTCAGCAAGCCGGAGACCCAGGACGCCATCAAGGACTACATCCAACACGTGGTGGACAACCCCGAGCAGGTGGGCGTGGGGCGGTACATGTCCGTGGACAACGCGATATGGTCCCGGCGCGGTGACCTGATCATCGTGCGGAAGCCGGATGGCGAGTGGATCACCGCGCTCAGCGTGAAGAGCGGTGGAGCAGCAGGAGGTGCGCCGTGGAACAACCCCAGTCCGTCGGGGAACTGACCCCGTTCGCCCGCGCGCTGCTCGGGGTGACCGTCAACGCGGTCTGGCGGTTGGCGGCGGTGTCCGAGGACGGCGCCATCCCGCTGCCCGGCACGCTGGTGCTCGACACGGACCGCGGCTTCGTGACGCTGTCCTACGCCCAGGAAGGGCTGTCCTGCCGCGGACCGGGCCGCCGGGACGAGATCCGGTGGGACACCGAGCCCGACCTGGCCATGCGTGGCGCGCACGCGGCCGAGGAGTGGCTCGACCTGGTGCCGCTGGAGGAGGCCCCTGGGCTGCCGCTGGGCGTGCAGTCCGTGGCGGGCTGGTTCGGGGTCGGGTCCTACGTGGACACGTTCGCACTGATCCTGTCCGGGCGGGGCAGGTCCTTGATCTTCATGACCACCGACGACTTCGACCTGCGTCCCGCGCCGTACGACGAGGCCAGGCGGAGGGCCGAGACGGTGGCCCGCAACATGGGCCTGCGCCTGGTCGAGGACGAACAGCGCGTCTGACACCCGAGCCGCCGCGCGGCTCCACCACGTGAAGACGGCACGATGAACGCGGTCAGGATGCCGGCCGCGGCGTAGAGCGCTGCCCACCAGAAGTGATGGCTTGCGCGGGTATGACTTTCGTCCAGGTGGGCGTGGCGGGTTGGGGGATCTGGGTGGGGGTGGGGCGTTCGTAGGTTGTTGGCATGGTGAAAGCGCTGGTCTTTGCGGTTGTTGTGGGGTTGGCGATGCCGGGAGGCGGGGGGACTGCGTCTGGGATTGAGGGGGTGTTGCGGCAGGCGTTGGGGGATGCCGGGGTGCCTGGGTTGTCAGCTGTGGTGACTCGGGGGGATGAGGTTGTTCATGTTGGGGGGTATGGGGAAGGGGTTTCTGCTCGTACGCCTATGCGGGTTGCTTCGGTGAGCAAGTCGTTCACGGCTGCGGCTGTGATGGCCTTGGTGGATGACGGCAAGATCGCCTTGGATGGCACGGTTGCGGCGCAGGTGCCTGGGTTTGTCATGGGGGATGCTCGGGCTGAGCGGATTACTGTGCGGCAGTTGCTCAATCAGACTTCTGGGCTTGCCGACTGGACGTTGGACACGTCGGCGTTGGAGCGGGTTCGGTCGTTGGAGGAGTTTGTCGGGGGGTTGCGCGAGGGGTCGTTGGCTGATGATCATGGGGCTCGGTATCGGTATTGCAATGCCAATTACGACATTGCGGCTCGGCTGGTGGAGGTGGCCAGCGGGCGGTCGTATGGGGAGTTCTTGCGGGAGCGGGTTTTTGGGCCGTTGGGGATGGTGGACAGTCGGGTTGGTGGGGAGGTGCCGGACGGGTTCAACTCGGTGTTCGGGGCGTGGGTGCGGAGGGGGGAGTTGCCGGCGTTTCGTGGTGGGAGCGGGGATGTTGTGACCACCGCTGCCGACATGGGGAAGTGGTTGATCTCGCAGAACGGGCGTGGGCGGCAGGTTGTGAGTCCGCGGAGTTTGGAGGTCATGCACTCGCCGTCTGCTGTGGCGGAGTACGGCATGGGGTGGGCGCCGGATGAGGGTGGGTTGTTGGTGCACTCCGGGAATCTGTTCACGTACACGGCTGTGCAGGCGATCTCACCGAGTACCGGGTACGGGTATGCGGTGATGTTGAACTCGGCCTCGATGCATGACGACGCCTATGACGTGTTGAAGGCATTGGTGGCGGCTACCCAAGGCGGGGAGCCGGTGTCCACTGGAGGCGGTCGGCAAGGTATCGAGTTGGTGTTGGGGGTGCTGGGGGCGTTGGCTGCCCTGTTGGGGGTGTTGGGGGTTGTGCGCGCTGGGAAGTGGGCGCGCAAGAGGGTTGGTAGTGCTCGGTGGCAGGTGGTTGTGCGGCTGGTGCCTGGGGTGGTGCCGGTTGTGGTGTTGGCGGCTTATCCCGATCTTGTGTCGGTGTTGTTGAACGGGCGGACCGTTACCTGGGCGCAGATGACGTACTTCCCGCTGCCGTTGACGGTCGTGGTGGTGGTCGCGGCGGTGGCCGGGTTGGCGACGGTGGGGGCGCGGGTGTGGCGGCTACAGTCCGGGCGGTGAGGAACTACCTGGTCCTGGGCTTGGTCGCGGTCGGCGGGCTGGTCAACGGGCTCGCGTTGGACGGGTTGCCGTTCTGGCGGCAGTTGGGGTTTCTGGGGCTTGCGGTGGCGGCTTACCTGCACGGGCGGTATCTGGGGGTGGCTCGCGGGTGGCCGGTGTTGGTGGGGGTGGCGGCGCCCGCGGTCGGGTTGATGGCGGTCGACGTCGTCGAGTGGGCGGGGGCGGTGGCGTGCCTGGGGGTGTTCGTCGGGTTGCCTTGGGGTGCCGGGAGGTTCCGGCGGCAGCAGGCGTTGTTGATCGTGGAGTTGCGGCGGGCTCAGGAGTTGGTGGCCGAGCGGGCGCGGTTGCGGGAGCGGGCGCGGATCGCGGCGGACGTGCACGACTCGTTGGGGCACGAGTTGGCGTTGATCGCGTTGCGGGCCGGTGGGCTGGAGTTGGCTCCGGACCTGAGTGAGGCGAACCGGCGGGCGGCGGGTGAGCTGCGGGAGTCGGCGGTGGCGGCCACGGATCGGCTGCGGCGGACGGTCGGGATGTTGCGGGAGACGACCGTGGTGCCGGTGGACGAAGGGGTGGAGGACCTGGTCGCGCGGGCGGTGCGGGCCGGGATGGTGGTGCGGTTGGAGGGGGACGGCGGGGTCCTGCCGGAGTTGGTGGACCGGGCTGTGCACCGGGTGGTGCAGGAAGGGTTGACCAATGCCACTCGGCACGCGCCTGGGAGTGAGGTGGACGTCGTGGTGTCGAGGGGGGAGCGGGAAGTGGAGGTGCGCGTGGTGAATGCGCTGGTGGGTGGCCTCCGGCCCCCGTCTCCATTGTCCCACGGGGGTACGACAGTGGATGGGTGGACGGCGGGGAGTGGGTTGGCGGGGCTTGAGGAGAGGGTGCGGTTGGTGGGTGGCGTGTTCCGGGCCGGGGTCGAGGGGGATGTGTTCGTGGTGTCGGCTCGGGTGCCGGTGCGGGGGGAGCGGCGGTGATCAGGGTGGTGTTGGCCGATGACGAGCCGATGGTGCGGGCCGGGGTCAAGACGATCTTGGGGACTGATCCCGGGATCGAGGTGGTCGGTGAGGCGGGGGACGGGCGGGAAGCGGTCGAGTTGGCCCTGAAGCACCGGCCGGATGTGGTGTTGTTGGACATCCGGATGCCTCGGGTGGACGGGCTTGCCGCTGTCGAGGAGCTTCGGCGGGTGGCGCCGGAGGTCGCGGTGGTCATGTTGACGACGTTCGACGAGGACGAGTACGTGGCTCAGGCGCTCGGGTCCGGGGCGAGTGGGTTCCTGCTCAAGGCGGCCGATCCTCGTGAGTTGATCATCGGCGTCAGGGCGGCGGCTGATGGGGCCGCGTACCTGTCGCCGCGGGTTGCCCAGCGGTTGGTGGAGGACCTGCGCGGGGGACGGCTCCAACGGCACGAAGAGGCGCGGCGGCGGGTGGACGTGCTCAGCGCGCGGGAGCGGGAGGTGTTGGGGCTGGTGGGGCGGGGGTTGTCCAACCAGGAGATCGGGGTGCGGCTGTTCGTGGCCGAAGGCACGGTCAAGGCGCACATGACCGCCATCCTCAGCCGGCTGGGCGTCGCCAACCGGGTGCAGGCGGCCGTCCTCGCGCACGACGCGGGCCTGACCGGCTGACCGGTTCGCCCGACCGGGGGACACTGCATCGGATCAGTCGTCGTACGCGCCGGTCATCGGCGTCTCCGCCGGTCGGATGTCCCGGCCATCCCCCGGCTGAGGGTGCCCGCCGCCGAACGGCGCGTCGCATTAGGCCGTGGGCGGCGTCAATCGGTGACGGGCGAACCACTCGTTAGGGCATACGCCGGCCCCCTCCGGTGGATGGCCCCGGGTCGTCGGCCGCTGCAAGGCTCGGTAGCGGTCCCGGACGACCGACCCCCGACGCCCGGGCCGCCAGTAGACGACCCCGTGAGGAGCGCCTCGGACTATGGCCACGGCACAATCCCCGACCACCGATGTGAAGCCGGTGCTGCGCAGCGCGTACCAGCGCTCGGTCGCCGAGTACTGGAACCAGGAGAAGGACCCGGTCAACATCAAGCTCGGCGAGGTCGACGGGCTGTACCACCACCACTACGGCATCGGGGCCTACGACCCGGCCGTGCTCCAGGCGCCGCCCGAGCAGCGCGACCAGGCCATCATCGCCGAGTTGCACCGCCTGGAGACCGCGCAGGCCGACGTCCTGCTCGACCACTTCGGCGACGTCGTCAAGCCCGGCGAGCGCATGATGGACGGCGGGTCGGGTCGCGGTGGCACGAGTTTCATGGCCAACCAGCGGTTCGGCGCGCGGGTCGACGGGGTGAGCATCTCCGAGGCCCAGGTCGAGTTCGCCAACGACCAGGCCCGCAAGCGCGGCGTGGACGACCAGGTCCGGTTCCACTTCAAGAACATGCTCGACACCGGGTTCGAGACCGGCTCGATGCGCGGCATCTGGACCAACGAGACCACGATGTACGTGGACCTCCAGCAGCTCTACGGCGAGTTCGCGCGGCTGATCGCCCCCGGCGGCCGGTACGTCTGCATCACCGGCTGCTACAACGACCTCACCGGCGGCCGGTCGCGCGCGGTCAGCCAGATCGACCAGCACTACATCTGCAACATCCACCCGCGCAGCCAGTACTTCCGGGCGTTGGCCGACAACGGGTTCGTGCCGATCAACGTGGTCGACCTGACCGCCGCCACCATCCCGTACTGGGAGCTGCGGGCGAAGTCGTCGGTGGCGACCGGCATCGAGGACCCGTTCCTCACCGCCTACCGCGAGGGCAGCTTCCACTACCTGCTGATCGCCGCCGACCGCATCTGACCGCCGCGGCGCGGGGGCGGCGTGCACCCGTCCCCGCGCCCGAGACCAAGGGGCGCACCGACGATGACGGAGACCGTGGCCGCGGACTGGACCGTGCCGAGCGGCTTGGGCACGTCCGCCGCGCGGGTCGTGGCCGAGCTGACCAAGCAGCCGCCGCCGGAACCCGGCTACCTGGAACGGCCGTGGGGCGACGGGACCGCGTCACCGCTGTACGTCCCGGTCGCCGAGCGGGTCGACGACGCGCTCACCGAGGTCGTCGAGGACGGCCTGGCGGCGTGGGCGGAGGAGGTCGGGTTCGAGGGCGAGGACCTCGACCACATGCGCAAGGCCGGGTTCGGGCGGCTGGCCGTGCTGACCCACGTCGACACCGAGGACCCGGACCGGCTGCTGATCGCGGCCAAGCTCAACGCGGCGTGGTGGGCGGCCGACGACCTGTACGCCGACGACAGCGGCATGGGCGCGGAACCGACCCAGCTGCCGCCGCGCCTGGCGATCGCGATGGCGGCGATGGACCCGCTGCCCGACGCGGGCGAGTTCTCCGTGCCGCTGGAGGAGGTCCTGGGGTCGGAGGTGGTGCTGCGCGCGCTGCGGACGGGCATCGACCACCTCACCCGGTACGGCACGCCGTCCATCGTGCAGCGGGTGAACTACTCGACCTTCGCCATGTTCGTCAGCTGGACCAGCTACGCGGCCTGGCGGCACACCGGCGAGTACCCGCCCGCGTGGAAGTACCTGGCCACCCGCCAGCACGACACCTTCTACACGTCGATGACGCTGATCGACGCGGTCGGCGGCTACGAGGTGCCCGCGAACCTGTACTACGAGCCGAATGTGCGGCGGGCGGCGTTCCAGGCGGGCACGGCGTCCGTGCTGGTCAACGACCTGCTGTCGGTGAAGAAGGACGCGGCCGACGAGAAGCCCGTGGTCAACATGGTGCTCCAGGTCGCCGCCGACCGGGCTGTGTCGGTCGAGGAGGCCACCGAAGTGGTCGTGGACCTGCATAACAAGGTCGTCCGCGACTTCGAGGAGCTGCACCGGTCGTTGCTGGTCCTGCCGTCACCGGAGGTCCAGCGGTTCCTGCGCGGCCTCAAGTCGTGGATGGGCGGCGGTTTCGAGTGGCACAACACCAATCCCCGCTACCGGTAGCGACGCATCGGTCACTTATGCACTAACTTCCCCGTCGGAATGTTGGTTTCCGATGGGGGAGTGTGCATGAGATTGCTCAGGTTCGCGGCCGTCCCGGCGCTGGCGGCGCTGGTCGCGGCGACGGTCACCCCGGTCGCCGCGGCCGACGCGTCCGGCGACCGCGCGACGCGGCTCGCCGAGGCGATCCGGCAGGCGGTGGTGGCGCAGGACTTCAAGGACGTCATCGACCTGACGCCGCCGGAGCCGGGCCTGGCCGCGCGGTCGGCCGAGCCGGTGGAGAAGTACGACGGGGTGCCCACGCCGCGCGTCGCGCCGGCGGCCGGGAAACCGCTGCACCAGACGCCGAACCTCGACGTCGCGGTGATCGAGCTGGACGGCGCCGACCGCCCGCTGGCGATGGCGGACGTGCTGCTCAGCCCGCAGTACCCGACCGGTGTCGTGGTGCCGGTGGACCGGCGGACGCTGTCCACCGACCAGGTCCGCTACCGCTGGTGGGACGACACCGAGTGGGACGTCAACGGCGGACGCGGCACGCGGGACGTCCTGGCGGGCCGTGAGGACGCGCCGATCGACTTCTCCTCGCCGTACCCGGCGTCGGTGCTGAAGCTGATGGTGGGCTTCGGGGTGCTGCGGCTGGTCGACCAGGGGCGGGTGTCGCTGGACGGCGAGTACGTCTACGACCCGACCGTGCCGAGGCCGGCGTGCGGCGGCAAGCAGACCAAGACCGTGCGGCAGTTCTTCGACGAGATGATCACCAAGTCGCAGAACGAGTCCACGTGCGCGCTGATCAAGATGATCCACGACCTCAAGGCGATGGACGAGCTCAACCAGTCGTTCGTCGACCTCGGCCTGCCGACGCTGATGATCACCGGCACGCTGCCGGAGAACGGCGGCCGGTGGATCGGCTCGAACATGAGCGGCATCGACACGGCCAAGTTGCTGCTGCTGGTCAACGGCGGCCCCGGGGTGCTGTGGAGGACCGAGGACGGCCGGCGCGTGACGGCGGGGGCGTTGAGCCGGTCGTCGCGGCAGTTCCTCCTGAAGACGTTGGGGGACCAGGGGCACAACGAGATGCTGTCCACCACCAACTGGTGCGGTCGGGACTACCCGGTGCAGGGCATCCCGCAGCGGACCCCGGCGCGGTGGGTGCAGCCCGACGGCACGGTGACCGTCGGGGGTGCCGTGTACGGGCAGGACGTGCGGCCTTGTGACGCGCGGGCCGAGGTGACCTACGCGCACAAGAACGGCTGGGTGGACACCACCGGCAGCGACGCCGGGATCGTGAAGTCGTTGCGCGGCAAGGACGGCCGGAACTACGTGGTGGTCGTGTTCTGCAACCTGGGCACGGACTACGTGGACACCTACCGGCCCGCCGACCCGCCGGGGCTGTTCCCGGTGCTGTACACGGAGAAGTACGCCAAGCTGGGCAAGGCGATCGACCGGATCATGACGGATCTGCGCTGACCCAGGCGTTCTTCCGGCGGAGGTGGAGGACGAGGGCGGCGATGTTCCAGGCGTCGTCCTCGCCACTGTGGTGGCGGCCCTCCAGCGGAAGACCCGCGATCTCCAGAGCCTGTGCCATGCCGGGGCGTTTGCGGAGGCCGTGGGCTTCCGTGAAGACGGCCTTGGCGTTGGTGTGGTTGCGGGAGAACGGGTATTCGGTGTTCGTCGCTTGGCACTGGCGCGTGAACTGCTTGCGGTCATAGTCGCCCCAGCTGGCCCACGGGATGGTCGAGGCGGCGTGGTCGGCGGCGAGGATGCGGCAGGCTTCGGTGAAGGTGACGCCGGTGTCGACCTCGGCTTGGGTCAGGCCGGTGAGTTCGGTGCAGAACGCGCTGACGCGGCTGCGTTGCGGGCGGACCAGGATGCGGTGGCGGGCGGTGCGGACGCCGGCGTCGAGGTCGACGACGGTGAGGCCGATCTCGATGATCTCGTTGGTCTGGCCGGGCGGCGGGGTGCCTTCCCAGCAGGTCGCTTCCACGTCGACCACGTTGAGGATGTTCACGACGGCACGGTAGCCGCCGGCAAAGCCGTTGTGAGACGGGTTTTCCACAGGGTGCCGCCGGGGCTGTGACGCCCCGGCGGCACTGGTTGTGGGTCAGCAGGCGCCGAGGTCCTGCCAGACGGCCCACGAGCCGGGTGCGCCCGGCTCCGCGCCGGTCGAGTACCAGGTCGAGCGCCACTTGTGGCCGTTGTGGGAGACCTCGTCGTTCGGCACGTACGAGGTGGTGGGGTTCCAGGCGGGCAAGGGGCCGCAGCCGCCGCCGCTGCCCTCCACCGTCAGGGTGTAGGTGGCGGTGTGGGTGGTGTCGGCTCCCGTGACCGTCACGGTGATGGTGTAGGTGCCCTGCGGGGTGGTCGGGGTTGTGGCGAGGGTCAGGGTGGACGACTCCCCGGACTCCACCGACAGGGGTGTGAAGGTCGCGGTCGCGCCGGTGGGCAGGCCGGTGGCGGTGAAGCTGACCTTCTGCGGCGAGCCGGCGGTCGTCGTGGTGTTGACCGTGCTGGTCGTCGACGCGCCTGCCTGGACCGTGCCGCTAGTTGGGGTCAGGGTGACCGCGAAGTCGTTCGTCGGGGGTTGGCCGCCGACCGTGAGGGTGTAGGTGGCCGAGTGGGTCGCGTCCGCGCCGGTGCCGGTGACGGTGATCCGGTGCTCACCCGCCGGGGTGGACGCGCTGGTGGCGATGGTCAGCTTGGCCGACTCGCCCGCCGCGACCGTGGACGGGTCGAAGGTGGCCGTCGTGCCCGCGGGCAGGCCGGTGGCGGTCAGGGACACCTTCTGCGACTGGCCCGACGTCACGGTGGTGGCGACGGTCGTGGTCGTGGTGCCGCCCGGTTGGACCGTGCCGCTGTCCGGGCTGACCGCGAGCGCGAAGTCGTTCGTCGGGGGTTGGCCGCCGACGGTCAGGGTGTAGGTGACGGTGTGCGTGTTCGCGCCGCCGACGCCCTTCACGGTGATCGGGTACGTCCCAGGCGCGACCGACGCCGTGGTGGACACGCTCAGCGTGGCCGACTGGCCGGAGGTCACCGACGACGGCGTGATGGACACCGACACGCCCGCGGGCTGGCCGGACGCGGTGAGGGCGACCGTGTGCGGGGTGCCGGTGACGGTGGTGGTGTCGACGGTCGCGGTCGTGGAGCCGCCAGGCTGGACCGTGCCCGACGCCGGGGTGAGGGACAGGCTGAAGTCGTCCACCGGCACCGGGGTGCAGGTGGGCTCACCGGATTGCGCGGGCACGCTCACCGCGTTCCACGCCGCCTTCACCGCGTTGTACTGCTTGCACGTCGGGTCGAGGTTCTTCGCCGCCGTGAGGGTCGCCACCCGGTACTTGAAGTGGGTCATGCCCGACGTCTTGAGCAGCATCGCGTTGTAGAACACCCGGCCCGCGGCCTGGATGCCGATGCCCGCCGGGATGGTGGAGCCGTCGCACGTGGGGCTGTTCTTCGACCCCTCGGCCAGCAGGTGGAACCAGTGGTTGAACGGACCCGCCGCCGCGTGCACCTCGGTGCCGGGGATGGCGCTGGACCAGCAGTTCGGGTGGTTCGACACCGCCTGCGGGTTGGCCATGTTGCGGATCGGGCCCCGGCCGACCAGGTTCACCGACTCGCCGACGAGGTAGTCCGGGGTGTCCCAGGGCGACGGCTCGTTGGCGTAGGCCTCGGTCAGGGCGCCGAAGATGTCGCCGGTCGCCTCGCCCAGGCCGGCTTCGCGTGCCGCGCCGCCGGGCGTGTGCTGGTCGAGGGCGTGGCCGTGCTCGTGGCCGACGACGTCCATCGACGCGATCCACTGGTTGGCGTTGTTGTGGCCGATCTCGATGTGCTGGCCGGTCCAGTACGCGTTGACCGCGTTCAGGCCGACCTTGACCGTGACACCGCGGCCGTTGCCGTCGATTCCGTTGCGGCCCAACCAGTTCTTCAGCATCTCCCACTGCTTCTGGGTGGACCACAGCACGTCGACGCAGCCGGTCTCCTTGCTGGTGGCCTGGCCGTTGCCGAAGGAGTTGGACGCCTTGGTGAACGGCTGGTTGGTCGAGTAGTCCACGCACCGCACGCCGGGGCGGGTGTCGTCGACCGTGCTGTTGCCGCTGGTGTCGATGGTCAGCGGGTTCGGGCCGTTCCACTGGCTGGTGCCGGTGCCCGCCCGGACGTCGTCGACCAGGTCCTCGACCACGCCGGTGCGGGCGTCGACGAAGACGTGCAGGCGGCTGGGCTCGCCGTCGCGGGTGCCGGTGACCACGGTCTCGTAGACCAGCTTGCCGTGATCCTTGGCCAGCACGGACAGCGTGGCGCCCTCGACCCTGTCCACAGTGGACAGTTGGGTGCGGGCGATGTCGATCGCGCGCTCCTTGTCGATGCGCGGCCGGATGTCGACGGCGAGTCCGCCTTCGTCGGCGGAGACGGTGTCGAGCACCTTGCCCGCCGCGTCGGTGGCCACGACCGCGTCGCCGCCGACCACGGGCAGGCCCTTGTAGGTGCGCTCGTAGGCCACGTAGTAGAGGTCCTTGCGGCCGGGCACGCCGCCCTTGTGGACCGCCCGCCGCTGGAACTGCTCGTCGGGGCCCTTGGCGAGGGCGTCCAAGCCGGACGCCGCCGCCCGGTCGGCGGCTGCCGCGGCCAACGCCACCGGGTCGGCGGCGGGTGCGGGTGCGGCCTGGGTCGGGCCGCCCGCCACCTGGACCGACAGGGCGGTCAGGCAGGCGGCCAGGTACGTGCCGATTCTGCGTTTCATGCCAGCTCCTCGGGCATGCAGGGAATACCGAGAACTCGGTGTGACGTCCTCATCGGTTCGCGATGTGGACTAGACCACTCCTGTGTAACGCCCGCTGGTAAGCCCATCGAGCCTTAACACTTGCCAGTTCGGGCAGTTGCCCCAATAGGCCTATGACCAGCGAGAACAGCGGTCATATCGCGCCAAGTTATGTGTTTTCGGTATGCCGCCGAACGCCCTGGGACGACCCCGCCGGTGGCGTTGCGTGGTGGTCCGGGTGTCCTACGTGACGCAGTCCGCTGTGAGGATGATGGACACGCGCCGGCTACTGGTTCTTTTTCTGCTGTCCACTCTCGAAACTGAGCATTTCGTTCGACGTCGGGGGGCGGGCCAGTGATGGGAGAAAACCCCGATGGCGGTCGCGCGTTTCCAGATCTACCGTTCCCCGGCGCACGGTGTGACGTGGCGATTCCTCTCCGCGAACAACCGCAGCCTCGGGCAGGCGGCCGGGTCGTTCCCGACCGTCGACGCGTGCGCGCAGGCGCTCACCGAGTTGCGGAAAGGCCTCGCGAGCAGCACTCCCGCGTTGTCCAGGGACACCCAGCTGTGGTCGTGGCGGCTCCGTCTCGGGGCTTCGGACGTGGCCGTGTCCAGTCGCAGATATCACCGCAGAGTGCAGGCGCAGTACGCCTGTCGCAGTTTCCTCGATCTGGTCGTCGAAGCACCCGTCGCCGCCGTGGAGCATTTCTGATGCACAACTCCGCCCATTGTCCGCGCCGCTGTTCGGAGTACCGGACACCAATTCGCGTCGGGCGTTCGTCTGTTGTTCACGAACCCATCCGGGCACGGCCAACTGCACGGGTTCTGCTTGCGCCCGAACCGATCAGAACGCGGAGCCGCCGAAGATGACGCTTCTCCTGGACGCGCCGCCCGTCGCGCCGCCGGACGAGCCACGCCGCGGGGTGGCCCCGCCCGGCGGGGTGGACCGGGTGTTCCGGCTGCTGCTGCGGTGCGCCGGACTGGCCGTGCTGGCCGTCATGGCCACCGTGGGGCTGTTCCTGCTGACGCAGGGCGCCGAGGCGTTCTCGGCGGTGGGGTTCGACTTCCTCACCACGCAGGCGTGGGAGCCGGACTCGCTGAACTTCGGCATCGCCGCGGTCCTGGTGGGCACGCTGCTCATCGCGTCCGTCGCGCTGGTGGTGGCGTTCCCGCTGGCGCTGGGCGTGGCCCTCTACATCTCGGAGTACGCGCCGCGCCGGCTCAAGCGGGCGCTGACCAGCATGGTCGACCTGATGGCCGCGGTGCCCAGCGTCGTCTACGGCCTGTTCGGCTCGGTCTACCTCCAGTGGCAGGGCGTCGACGTGCCGCGCTGGTTGTCCCTCCAGTTCGGTTGGATCCCGTTCCTGCACGTGGACGGCGTCGAGCCGACCGACCCGCTGGCCACCGACGCGGCCTACGTGACCTCGACGTTCTGGGCCGGCCTGATCGTCGGGTTCATGGTCATGCCGTTCATCTGCTCGGTGATGCGCGAGTCGTTCACCCAAGCCCCGCAAGGGGAACGCGAGGGCGCCTACGCCCTGGGCGCGACCCGGTGGGGCATGATCCGCAGCGTCGTGCTGCCCTTCGGGCGCAGCGGCATGATCGGCGGCACCATGCTGGGCCTGGGCCGCGCGCTCGGCGAGACCATCGCCGTGGCGATGATCATCGCGCCGGTGTTCACCATCCAGACCCAGATCCTGGGCAGCGGCGGCAACTCCGTGTCCGCGCTCATCGCCCAGCGCTGGGGCGCGGCCAGCCCGTTCGGCCTGTCCGCGCTGATGGCCGCCGGCCTGGCGCTGTTCGTGCTCACGCTCATCGTGAACTTCGCGGCGTCGGCGGTCATCGCGCGCAGCCGCTCCGGGCAGGGGAGCGACTGACCATGACCGAAGTCCGCCGCGTGACGCGTGCCCGCCGGGGCGCGGACGTCGCCGTCGTGCTGGGCGCACTGGCGTCCGCCGTCGCCCTCACCGGCCTGCTGTTCGACCGGATCGCGCCGTTCTCCGGCGTGGTCGGGTTCATCGCCATCGCCTACCCGGTGTTCCTCGGCCTGTACGCCCTCCTGGTGTCCCTGGACGACAACGCCCTGGCGGTGCGGGACAAGGTCGCCAGTGCCGTCGTGCACAGCCTGGCGTTCCTCGCCTTGGCCGCGCTGCTCACCATCGTGATCTACCCGATCGTCATGGGCTTCGACGCCTTGGGGCACCTGAACTTCTTCACCGAGGACATGGCCGACGCCGGCACGCTGGACCCGCTCGACCTCGGCGGCGTCCTGCACGCGGCGGTCGGCACGCTGGAACAGATCGCCATCGCGCTGGTCATCACCGTGCCGATGGGCTTGACCTGCGCGGTGTTCCTCAACGAGACCAGGGGCCTGTTCACCCGCCTGGTGCGCACGGTCGTCGAGGCCATGACCGCCCTGCCGTCCATTGTGGCCGGTCTGTTCGTCTACGCCTCCCTCATCCTCGTGGTGGGTTTCGAACGCTCCGGCTTCGCGGCGGGCTGCGCGATCAGCGTGATGATGCTGCCGATCATGATCCGGGCGGCGGACGTGGTGCTGCGCCTGGTGCCCAGCTCCCTCAAGGAAGCCTCGCTCGCGCTCGGTGTCGGCCAGTGGCGGACGGCGTGGCACGTCACGCTGCCCACCGCCCGGTCCGGCCTGACCACCAGCGTGCTGCTGGCCACCGCGCGCGGCATCGGCGAGACCTCGCCGGTGCTCATCACGGCCGGCTTCACCCCGTTCCTGAACTGGAACCCGTTCGTCGGCTCGCAGGTGTCGCTGCCGCTGGCCACCTACCAGCTCGTCACCTCGTCCGAACCGACCATGAAGGAACGCGGGTTCGGCGCGGCGGCCGTGCTGATGGGCCTGGTGCTGGTGCTGTTCGTGCTGGCCAGGGTGGTCGGCGGGCGCGGACCCGGCGAGCAGTCCGCGCGCCAGGCCCGCCGCCGGGAGCGGCAGTCGCGGGCCCACTTCCACCGCATCCAAGCCGTCCAAGGAGAGTCATGACCAGGACCACCCTGGCGGTCCTAGCGGTGCTCGGCCTGCTGCTGGGCACGACGCCCCCGGCCGCCGCGCAGAGCTACACGCCCATCAGCGGCGCGGGTTCGACGTGGAGCTACAACGCGCTGGACCAGTGGCGCAAGAACGTCGTGCAGTACGGCATGCGGATCAGCTTCGCCGGCACCGGGTCCAGCGACGGCCGCAACCAGTTCCGCGCGGGCCAGGTGGACTTCGCGGTCTCCGAGATCCCGTACGGCCTGGAGGACAACGGCAAGAAGGAGGCCTCGCCGCCGGCGGGTTCCTTCGCCTACATGCCGATCGTGGCCGGTGGCACGTCGCTGATGTACAACCTCAAGATCGGCGGCAAGCGGGTGACCAACCTGCGGCTGTCCGGCGAGGTGGTCACCAAGATCTTCACCGGGGCCATCACCTCCTGGGCCGACCCGGCCATCGCCCGCGACAACCCCGGCCTGAAGCTGCCCAACCGCAAGGTCGTGCCGGTCGTGCGGTCCGACGGCTCGGGCACCAGCGCCCAGTTCACCGCGTGGATGGCCGCCCAGCACCCCGCGGCGTGGGACGACTTCTGCCGCCGCGCCCAGCGCGCCACCCCCTGCGGGTTCACCTCCAACTACCCGCTGATCGCGCCGGTGGTCGGCCAGAACGGCTCGCTCGGCGTGGCGAACTACGTGCGCCAGGAGGGCAGCGAGGGCTCGATCACCTACGTCGAGTACTCCTACGCCCGCAACGCGAACTTCCCGGTGGCCAAGCTGCTCAACGCGGCCGGCTACTACGTCGAGCCCAAGGCGACGGCGGTGGCCGTGGCGCTGCTCAAGGCGGGCATCCGCGAGGACCTCACCCAGGAACTCGGGCAGGTCTACGCCAACCCCGACCCGCGCAGCTACCCGATGGCCAGCTACAGCTACATGATCCTGCCGGTCGTCGAAGGCGGGAAGTTCACCAAGGACAAGGGGCGGACGCTGTCCGACTTCGCCTACTACTTCCTGTGCGAGGGCCAGCAGCAGGCCGACCGGCTCGGCTTCTCGCCGCTGCCGATCAACCTGGTCCGCGCCGGCCTGGACCAGGTGGCCCGCGTGCCCGGGACGACCCGGCAGAACAAGGACATCAGCAAGTGCAACAACCCGACGTTCTCCGCGGACGGGTCCAACACGCTGGCCAAGAACGCCCCCATGCCGCCGGACTGCGACAAGCAGGGCGCGGCGCAGTGCAAGGAGGGCACCGGCGGGGCGCCGGAGGAGACCGACACCGGCGGCGGGTCGGACACCCCGCAGGCCGACGCCGCGCAGCAGACCGACGCGCCCGCCGCCGCTGACACCCCCGGTGAACAGCAGGCCGCGGTCGACGACCCGAAGACCGCGCGCCGGTCCGTGCAGGGCGCTTCGGCGGTGCCGGTGTCGGTGGACGTGCGCGACAACGACACCACCCTGCTGATCGTGATCGCCGCCGTGCTGCTGGCCGCGCTGGTCGTGGGCCCGCCGCTGGTCGCCAGACACCTGCGCAGACGGGACGGGAACGGATGAGACGCCTGCTGCTGGCCGCGCTCCTGGTCCTCACCGGCGTCGCCGTGTGGCCGCCGGCCGCGACCGCCCAGACGGACTCGGCGCAGACCGTGTCCGGGACCGGGGAGTTCGAGGACCTGAAGGTCACGGTCGCCCAGACCAAGGGCCTGATCAACCAGACCGTGCGGATCAGCTGGACCGGCGGCCGGGAGACCGGCCCGGTCGGCCGGTTCGCCACCCACTACCTCCAGGTCATGCAGTGCTGGGGCGACGACCCCGCCGGGCCGACCCGCGAGCAGTGCCAGTTCGGCGGCCTGGAGGCGCAGAACGGCCTGGGCCTGGGCGACTACACCAAGGGCCGCCAGATCCGGTACCACAACCCCAGGGACCCGGCCGAGACCGAGGAACCGCCCGCGAGCGGCGCCGCGTACGTCCCCTTCCGGCCCGCCAAGGGCGAGCCGACCACCAGCTTCGGCAAGTACTTCGACGGCGGCACCACCAACGAGGTGCCCTTCGCCAAGACCCGCCGCGACGGCACCGGCGACCTGGACTTCGAGGTGCAGACCGCGCTGGAGGCCTACGGGCTGGGCTGCGGGTCGGTCCGCGAGGACGGCCCGGACCAGGGCAAACCCCGGCACTGCTGGCTGGTCGTCGTCCCGCGCGGGGACACCGAGGTCAACGGCCGCAAGCCCGGCGTGGACCACACGTCCAGCAACCTCGACTCCTCGCCGCTGAGCGCCACCAACTGGAAGAACAAGATCCAGGTCAAGCTGGAGTTCCAGCCGGTGGGCCGGGCGTGCCCGATCGGCGTGGAGGAGCGGTCGCTGACCGGGCACGAGTTCGTCGCCGACGCGGTGGCGCGCTGGCAGCCCGCGCTGTGCGCCGGCGGTGGCACGGTGTTCGGGTTCACGCAGGTGCCCGACGGCATCGCCCGCGACCAGCTGGCGGTGTCCGACCCCGGCATGGTCCTGATGAGCGAGCCGCAGTCGCCCGACCAGGCCACCCGGCCCGTCGTGTACGCGCCGGTCGCCGTGTCCGGGTTCGCCATCGCGTTCGTGCTGGAACGGCAGTCCCGTGGCCCCGAGGTCGAGCCGGACCCGTTGGTGTGGGGTCGGGACGGGCAGTTGATGACCGACCTCAAGCTCACCCCGAGGCTGGTCGCGAAGCTGCTCACCCAGTCCTACCGGGACGTCGTGCCCGGCGGCCAGGACTACCTCGCGAACAACCCGCGCCGGCTCAACGAGGACCCCGAGTTCCTCGACCTCAACCCCGAGTACCGCACGTACGGGGCTTTGATGAACGCGCTGGACATCCTGTCGCCCTCCACCGACCTCGACGCCGTGACCGCGCTGTGGACGTGGATCGACGCCGACCCGGACGCCCGCGCGTTCCTCAACGGCGCCCCGGACCCGCACGGCATGGTCGTCAACAAGAACTACAAGGGCCTCGCGCTGCCCGTGCCCAACTTCCCCAAGCAGGACCTGACCTGCGTGGACCTGCCGAAGATCGGCCCGGAGTGCGCGTTGCTGCTGCGCCCGCTGGCCGCCGACCTGCACGAGGCCGGCCGCGCGATCAGCCGCGGCGACACCCTGGGCAAGACGCCCAACGGCCTGCCCGACCCGGCGGACCCGGCCAAGCCCGGCTACTCGCGGGTGCCGCGCCAGTCCATCGGCGAGCGCAGCCTGCTGGCCGTGGTGGACACCGCGACCGCCGCCCGCTACGGCCTGCCCACGGCCAAGCTGCGCAACGCGTCGGGGGCCTTCGTGGCCCCGGACGACGCCGGACTGGCCGCCGCGCTGAACGAGATGACCCCGACCGCCGTGCCGGGCGTGAAGCGACCCAACCCGAAGGCGACCGCGGCCGGCGCGTACCCGTTGCCCAACGTCACCTACGCCGCCCTCGCACCCTCCACAGTGGACAAGAAGCGCGGCGCGGAGTACGCGAGGTTCCTGCGCTACGCCACCGGTCAGGGGCAGACCCGGGGCGAGGCGACCGGCCAGTTGCCGCTGGGTTACCTGCCGCTGCCGGACTCGATGCGCAAGCAGGCCGCCGACGCGGCGACCGTCATCGAGCGCGACGCGGGCAAACCGCTGCCCACCGAGGCGCAAGCCGTGTCCCGGACGACCGCCACGACCACCCGACCCACGCAGGCACCGGCGTCCGCACCGCCGCCACCGCCCGCCGCACCGGCGCCCACCTCGACGTCCGCCACGCCGGTCGCGGAGGTCCGGGCCACGCCGGCGCTGCCGGTCACGTGGGCGCTGCGGTACCTGCTGGCGGGCCTGCTCGTCGCGGGCGGCGTGGCGACCGCGGCCGGACCGGTGCTGTTGCGCCTGGGCGGCGGCCGAACACCCGAGTGACGTCCGCCGCTCATCTCGACTTGTCCGCCCGGCAACCCCGGGCGCGACAAACCAGGCAGGAGAACAAGGGGGAGGTGATGTGCCCGCCCGGCCCGCAGGAGTTGCCGCTCCAGCGGGACCGGACAAGCACCGAGCCGGTGCGCCAACACCGGCACACGTGTGCGGACAGCAGTCCGCGCACCCTTTGCGGAGAAAAGGATACATGCAGTGAGCAGGAAGCGTTTGCTCTGCGCGGCCTTCGCCGCCCTGGCCGCGGCGGCCCTCGTGGCCTCCCCGGCCCAGGCCGACCCGACCGGCACGCCCACCTACCGCGACATCGCGATCGTCGGCTCGGACACGACGCAGACCGTCATGAACGGCCTGGCCGACGCCATCACGGTGGACGGTGTCAAGCGCCTGGGCTCCTACGACGCCCGCGGCACCGACACCATCAAGACCAAGGAGACCGGCTGCGTCATCGCGCGCCCCGGCTCCTCGGGCGCGGGTGTCACGGCCCTGGTCGCCTCGCTGGAGGCCGGTGACGGCTGCGTGCAGGCCGCGCGCACCTCGTCGAACAACTCGGCGTCCTACGCGGGCAAGAACCTGACCTACGTGCCGTTCGCGGTCGACGCGATGACCTACGCGGTGCGCAGCGACAGCACCCTGAGCAAGAAGCTCACCACGGCGCAGCTGAAGTCGATCTACAACTGCACCGCGCCCGGCTCGGGCACCAACTTCAAGCCGCTGCTGCCGCAGTTCGGCTCGGGCAGCCGGGACTTCTTCCTCAAGCAGTTGGGCCTGACCAACACGGCGAACTTCACCACGCAGTTCCCGTGCGTCACCGACGTGGACGTCAACAACGAGCCGATCCAGGAGCACGTCGGCACGTACCTGACCGACACCAAGCACATCCTGCCGTACTCGATCGCCGTCTACCTGTCCCAGGTCTACGGCACCGCGCCGGCCGCGCAGGGCAAGGCCGTGCTGGCCACGTTCAACGGCGTCGCGCCTTCGCAGCTCAACACGTCGTCGACGTTCAAGCGGGACGTCTACAACGTCATCCCGACCGCGAAGGTCACCGACCCGCAGTACGCCCAGATCTTCGTCGGCTCCGGCTCGCTGATCTGCGCCAACCAGAACGTGATCAAGCAGTACGGCTTCGGCATCAGCGAGAACTGCGGCTCCACGCAGATCGTCACGCCGCCCGGTTCCTGATCCTCTTCTCCTTCTTCGAAAGGCACGATCGTGCGCGCTAACACCGCAATCCGTCGCCTGCTCGGTGGCGCCGTAGTGCTCGCGGCGGCTGCCGCGACGACCCTGGGCACCGCGGGCGCGGCACTCGCCGCTCCGCCCGCGGGCAACCTGGGCACCCTGTCGATCAGCAAGACCAGTGGCACCGACGTGGAGGCCCCGTCCTACACCACGTCCGCCGGCTGTGCCGCCGACTCCGACGGCTACAACCTGTTCGTCTACGGTCCGGGCGGCTTCGAGAACGGCCTCATCGGCACCACGCCGACCGACGTCGGCTTCTCCACCTCCGGCCCGATCACCGTCGTGCAGGGCCTGTCCTTCAAGGACATCGCCGTCGACAACAGCACCACCATCCAGCCCGGCGTCTACACCATCGCCGTGAACTGCGTGGACCTGTTCTCGGGCGAGGTCAAGGGCACCTTCACCCGGACCGTGACCTTCACCAGCTCGACCCAGTGGACCGCCGTGGACGCCGTCTCGACGTCCACCGCGCTCGCCGTGTCGCCGAACGCCCCGGTCACCGAGGGCACCCCGGTCGCCCTGACCGCGACGGTCACCCCGGCGTCGGCCACCGGCACCGTGCAGTTCAAGGACGGCTCGGGCAACCTCGGCGCGCCGGTCGCGGTGTCGGGCGGTTCGGCCACCTTCACCACCACGCTGCCGCAGGGCACCCGCTCGCTGAGCGCGGTGTTCACCGGTTCGGCCGCGCACATCCAGGGCTCCACCTCGCCGGTGGTGTCCTACCAGGTCAACGCCCCGGCGGCGATCACCACCACGACCGCCCTGGCGGTCAGCCCGAGCGGTTCGGCCGCGCAGTACAGCCCGGTCACCCTCAGCGCCACCGTGGCCCCGGCCGGCGCGGCCGGCGCGGTGCAGTTCCTCGACGGCGCCGCCAACCTGGGCAACCCGGTCCCGCTGTCCGGCGGCACCGCCACGCTGAGCACCTCCACCCTCGCGGTGGGCGCGCACAGCTTCTCGGCCCGCTTCGTCCCGGCCAACGCCGGCGCGTACGAGCCGTCGCAGTCCGCGGCCGTGGCCCTGGAGGTCACGCCGTTCGCCGGTGTCACCGCCTCGGAGACCATCACCACCGAGGTGCTCGCCGGTGAGCTGCTGATCAGCGTCGCCAACCAGAACGTGGTGCTGCCCTCGCCGGTCATGGCCGCCGACGGCTCGCTGCTGACCACGTCCGGTTCGCTCAACCCGATCACCGTCACCGACACCCGCGCCGGCAACCCCGGCTGGAACGTCTCCGGCCAGGTGACCGACTTCGCCAGCGGCACCAACGCGATCAACGGCGCCAACCTGGGTTGGAGCCCGAAGGTCGTCGACAAGTCGCCGGTGCAGAGCATCACCGCCGGCCCGGTCGTCGAGCCCGCCAACGCCCTCGTCCCCGGTGCCGCGGCGCCGGCGGGCCTCGGCCTGGCGTCCTCGCGCACGCTGGCCACGGCGGCGGCGCTGGGCGGCAACGGCACCGCGAACCTCGGCGCCGACCTGGCGCTGAAGGTGCCGACGTCGACCCTCGCGGGCACCTACACCGCGATCCTGACGCTCACCGCCATCTGATCCACCGGTCGGGGGCGGGCTTCCGGCCCGCTCCCGACCACTCTCCACTAAGGACAGTGCTATGAAGCGGATCCGGCTTCGGGCGGCGGCCTCCGGCTTGCTCGCGGTTGCGGCGCTCGGCTTGGTGCAGCCCTTGCCCGCGGGAGCGGCCGGCGGCTCGGCGCTCGGCTCGGCGGGCGCGGCGCTCGGCTCGGCGGGCGCGGCGCTCGGCTCGGCGGGTGCGCTCGGCCCGGCGCGGGCGGCGCTCGGCTTGGCGAGGGCGGCGGGTGGTGCGGCGACCTTCGGCATCCGGCCCGCCACCGCGGAAGCGCCGGACACCCGCAACAACTTCAGCTACAGCGCCACGCCCGGCGCGGTGGTGCGCGACCACGTGGCCGTGTCGAACGTGTCCCACGACCCGGTCACCCTGAGCGTGTACGCCTCCGACGCCTTCAACACCCCCGACGGCGGTTTTGACCTGCTGGCGGCGGGCAAGGACCCGGTCGACGTCGGCCGTTGGTCGGTCCTGGACACCTCCCAGGTCCAGCTCGCCCCGCGCAGCACGGTGATCGTGCCGTTCACGCTGAGCGTCCCCACCAACGCCTCTCCCGGCGACCACACCGGCGGCATCGTCGCCTCCCTGACCACCGAGGCCACCGGCGCGGACGGCCAGCGCGTGGCCGTCGAGCAGCGCGTCGGCGCCCGGGTCTACCTGCGGGTTTCCGGCGACCTCAAGCCGGAGCTGAGCATCGAGGACATGAGCGCGTCCTACGACGGCTCGTTCTTCGGCCGGGGCGACACGACCGTCAGCTACGTCGTGCGCAACTCCGGCAACGTGCGCCTCGGGGGCAAGCAGGGCGTCCGGGTCGAGACGCCGTGGGGGTCGTCCATCGACGCCTCGGGCCTGGGTGACCTGCCCGAGTTGTTGCCCGGCAACACGTTTCGGGTGACGACCGTCGTGCCGGGTGTGCTGCCGGCCGGCTGGTTGACCGGTCGCGTGCGCGTCGAGCCCGTCGCGCCGACCGGCACCGAGCCTCCATCAGCCGTGGACGCGAGTGTGACCACCGCCGCCGTGCCGTGGCTGCTGCTCGTGGTGTTGCTGCTGGTGCTGGGTTTCGTGCTGTACCGGCGGTTGCGCCGTCCGCGCACCCCCGTCGCGCCCGAGCGGGAGGTCGAGCATGTGGCTGCGTAGTGCGGTCCTCGGACTGCTGTTGCTGCTCTCCGGGGGCGGTCTCGCGCAGGCCGCGCCGCTGGGCGGGCTCGTGGTGACGCCGGGCGAGTCCAAGGACGCCGCTCCCGTGCGCCTGGGCACCACCGCCGGCTGTCCCGCCCAGTCCGCCGCGTACTACGCGACCATGCGCGGCGCCGGGCTGCCCGCCGAGGGGCTCGTGATCGTGCCGAACGGTGACGTCGGGCTGGCCCACGACGGGCCGTTCGAGGTGCCGATGGCGTTGACGTTCAAGGACTTCGCGGCCGACAACAACGTCACCTTCAGCGGGCGCTACGACATCGTGCTGCACTGCATCGACCCGTTCACGCAGGAGAGCCACGGCGAGTTCACCGGCACGCTGGACTTCGTCGAACCCGCCCGGTACGTGGCGGTCGGCGCGGCCAAGGGTCCGCAGCGGCCCAGCACGCCCCTGATCGTGCCCGCCGACCCGCCCGTGGGGCAGCAGCCGTCCGACGCGGCTCCCGCGCCGACGACGTCGACCGAGCCCGTGCCCACCGCCGCCGCGCCGGAAACCGGTGGCGGGCAACCGTTCCTGTACATCGCGATCGGTGTCGTCAGCGGTGTCGCGGTGATCGCGGCCGGGTCCGCCCTGCGCCGCCGCCGTTCGCCCACCGACTGAAGACCCCCCTGAACACGGAGGAAGATCCCATGCGCAAGCGCCAACTGGTGGCGGCCTCGGCGGCGGTGCTGGCCGCGGTCGGCACCGCGGTGGTCCTCGCGGCGGCGCCCGGCCAGGCGGAGCCCCCGGTGGCGACGCTGGGTTCGCTGGCCGCCAATCCCGCCACCGGCCGTGACGTGCAGGCCCCGAACTACCAGACGTCCGCCGCCTGCTCGGCCGACTCCGACGGCTACAACCTGTTCGTCCACGGTCCGGGCGGGTTCTCCGGCGGCCTGCTCGCCGCCGGGTCGACGGATGTCGGCTTCTCCAGCACGTCCCCGTTCACGGCCGTGCAGCAGTGGTCGTTCAAGGACATCGCGCTGGACAACAGCACCACCATCACGCCCGGCAAGTTCACCGTGGTGCTGAACTGCGTGGACACCTTCACCACCGAGGTCAAGGGCACTTTCACCACCGACCTGTGGTTCACCGACGCCACGCACTACCAGGCAACCGACCCCAACGCCACGACCACCACCACGGACCCCACGACCACGACGACGGACCCGACCACCACAACCACCGAGCCCACCACCACAACGACGGACCCGACGACCACGACCACCGAGCCCACAACCACAACCACCGAGCCCACGACCACGACGACCGAGCCCACGACCACCACGACGACCGAGCCGACCACCACGACCACGGACCCGACGACCACCACGACCGAGCCGACGACGACCACGACCACAACCACGACGACAACGACGACCACCACGACTCAGCCGACGACAACCACCACCACGACGACCACGACCGAGCCCACGACCACCACCACGACGTCGATCCCGGGCCAGTACACGCTCACCGTGGACCGCCAGAGCGGCAAGGACGTCGAAGCCCCCACCTACACGACCTCCACCGGCTGCACCGCCGACTCCGCGGGCGTCTACCTCGACATCGTCGGCCCCGGCGGCTTCGCGAACGGCCTCCTGGGCACCGCCACCACCGACGTCGGCTTCTCCACCACCGCACCGATCCCGGTCGTGCAGGGCCTGACCTTCAAGGACATCGCCGACGACGCCCAGACCACGATCCAGCCCGGCGACTACACCGTCCGGGTGCACTGCGTGGACGCGTTCGGCGTGACGGTCCTGCGGACCTTCAGCGTGGGCCTCAAGTTCTCCAGCGCCACCGACTGGACCGTGGTCGGCCCCGTCCAGACCACCACCACGACGACCCCGTCGACCAGCGGCAGCACCACGACGACCACCACCCCGTACGTCGAGCCGACCACCGACCCGACCCAGGACCCCACCAACACCGACACCACCCAGGCGGGCGGCCTCGCGGACACGGGTGTGGACGTCGGGTTCGCGCTGCTGCTGGGCGTGCTGCTGGTGGCCGCGGGCGGGCTCGCCTTCGTCGCGGCGCGCAGGAAGGCCTGACCCGTGACGCAGGTCGTCGAGAGGCAGGAAGAGCGGCCCGAACAGCGGCGGGAGCAGCGGCCCGGACTGCGGCTGGCCGGGCAGATGGCAGCGATCCTCGGTGGGCTGCTGCTGTGCTTCGTCGCCCAGTTCGCCGCCCTGGGCACGCTCGCGCACGACCGCGACCAGGCCCGAGCCCACGACGAACTGCGGACCCTGCTGGCCAACGCCACCGCGCCCGTGTCCGCGCTGGACGAGGAGGGCCGGCTGCTGGACACGGGCACCCCGGTGGCGATCCTGGAGATCCCGCGCCTGGGTGTCCGGGAGGTCGTGGGGGAGGGCACGTCCGCGCGTGCCCTCAAGTCCGGCCCCGGTCACCTGCGCGACACGCCGCTGCCCGGCCAGGAGGGCTCCAGCGTCGTCCTCGGCCGGCGCGCCGGCTACGGCGGTCCTTTCGCGCAGCTGGACCAGCTCAAGCCCGGCGACCAGGTCACCGTCACCACCGGCCAGGGCGTGCACCGGTACGTCGTGCAGGGTGTGCGCCGGGCGGGCGACCCGGACAAGTTCGTCCCGCAGGCGGGCCGGGGGCGGTTGACGCTGGTCACCGCGGACGGCCCGTACTTCCTGCCCACGGACGCGCTGTGGGTCGACGCCCGGCTGACCACGGCCGTGCAGCCGGGCTCCGGTGCGGTGCCCGCGTTCGCGGTGCCGGACAACGAGCGCGTCCTGGCCGGGGACGCCGACGCCCTGGTGCCGGTGGCGCTGTGGGCGGTGGTGCTCGCGGTGGCCGCGTTCGCCGTCGTCGTGCTGCACCAGCGGGTCGGGCGGTGGCACGCGTGGGTGGTCGGCGTGCCGCTGCTGGGCGCGCTGGGCCTCACGCTCGCCGACCAGGCCGCCGCCCTCCTGCCCAACCTGATCTGAGGGAAGCCCATGACGCTCACGATGAACGCCGTCGCCGCGCTGGACGCGCGGTCGGTCTCCGCCTGGTTCGGCGACCGCAAGGTGCTGGACCGGGTGTCGCTGGCGATGCCCGCCGGTTCGGTCACCGCGCTGATCGGGCCGTCGGGCTGCGGCAAGTCCACGTTCCTGCGCATCCTCAACCGGATGCACGAGCTGGTGCCCTCGGCATCGCTGGCGGGGGAGGTGATGCTGTTCGGCAGCGACATCTACGACGCCGGACGCAAGCTCACCGAGGCCCGCCGCGAGATCGGGATGGTGTTCCAGAAGCCCAACCCGTTCCCCGCGATGTCCATCTACGACAACGTGCTGGCCGGCCTGAAGCTCACCGGCACGCGGGCGCGGCGGTCGGAGAAGGACGCGCTGGTCGAGGAGTGCCTGGGCAAGGCGGGCCTGTGGAACGAGGTCCGCGACCGGCTGCGCCAGCCCGGCGGCGCGCTGTCGGGCGGCCAGCAGCAGCGGTTGTGCATCGCGCGGTCGCTGGCCGTGCGGCCCCGGGTGCTGCTGATGGACGAGCCGTGCTCCGCGCTCGACCCCACGTCCACGCGGCGCATCGAGCAGACCATCGCCGAGTTGGCGCACGAGGTCACCATCGTGATCGTCACGCACAACATGCAGCAGGCCGCGCGGGTGTCCCACCAGTGCGCGTTCTTCCTGGCCGAGCAGGGGACGCCGGGCGTGATCGTGGAGGCCGGGCCGACCAAGACGATCTTCGAGGCGCCGTCCGACCAGCGCACAGCGGACTACGTGCACGGGCGTTTCGGATAACCCGTTGGCCTCCCCGGCAGAATGGTCGCTGTCGAAGGGGGGCTTCCGACGTGGATGTGGCACGGTTCGACCCGAATCGCGAGGACCCGGTCCCGGTCGCACGGGTGCAGGTGGCAGCGAGGGAACACGCCCGGACACCGGGACCGCGGCCGAGCGTGGACGCGGCGGTGTGGCGGCTGCGCAACCCGTTCACGGGCATCGGCCCGGCGGTGCACTGGGTGGCGCGGTCCGGTGGCGAGGTCGTCGGGGTGGCGGTGGCGCACTTCCCCGACCAGGAGAACACCTCGACCGCGCTGATCGCGATCACCGTGCACCCGGACCACCGCATGCGCGGCGCGGGCACGGCGTTGCTGCGCGCGGTCGAGGCGGAGGCGGTGGCGCGCGGGCGGACGTCGCTGGAGGCGTGGCAGGTCGACGCGGGCGGTCCGGGCGAGACCTGGGCCTTGGCGCGGGGTTTCCGCGTGCTGCGGCGGTCGGTGCTCCAGGACCTGGACGTGGCGCACGCGCGGACGGACGCGCCCGTCCCGCCCGGCTACCGGCTCCGGCGGTGGGCCGGTATCGCGCCCGCCGACCTGGTCGAGTCCTACGCCCGCGCCCGCAACGCGATCGCCGACTCGCCGTTGGGGGAGGCGGAGTTCGAGCACCCGGACTGGACCGTCGAGCGGGTCCGGGAGGAGGAGGCCGACCAGCGGGAGCAGGGCGTCGAGCAGTTCGTGGTCGTCGCGGTGCACGAGGACTCCGGCGAGGTCGTGGGCCTGACGGAGGTCGAGAGGCGGCCGTCCGCGCCGACGTGGCTGATGCAGCGCGACACCGCCGTGGTGGCGGCGCACCGGGGCCGGGGGCTGGGGGTGGCGGTGAAGGCCGACCTGCTGCGGTGGGTGCTGGCCGAGCGGCCCGAGGTCGAGGCGGTGGCCACCATGACCGGCTCGGACAACCACCACATGCAGCGGGTGAACCACGCCTTGGGGTACCGGGACTCCGGGACCTGGCTGTTCGTGCGGCGCGAGGTGGAGGGGCCGAGGGGGTAGCCGGGGCGGCGCTGTGGCCTGTGCCATGATCTGCGGCGCACCTTGGGGGAGGGATCGGTGGAGGCACACCACTTGAGGCCGCCGGAGGCCAAGGACGCGGCGGAGTTCGTCGCGGCGATGCGGGCGCTGCGGGTGCGGTCGGGCTACAGCTTCCGGGTCCTGGAACGCCGTGCCGCGAGCCTGGGCGAGGTCCTGCCGACGTCGACCCTGAACTCGGCCCTGTCCCGCTCGACGTTGCCGCGGGAGCAGATCGTCGTGGCGTTCGTCCGGGCGTGCGGGGGCGACGAGGAGACGGCGGCAGCCTGGGCGCGAGCCCGAGCCGACCTGGCGGCGACGGAAGTCGAAGGTGAACCCGCGACGGAAGTCGAACCCGCAGCGGCTGAACCCGAGCCCGAAGCCACTGAACCCGAAGCCGCTGAACCCGAGCCCGATGCGGTCGAACCCGAACCCGTGAAGCCCGTCGAGCCCGTCGAGATCGCGGAAGCAGCTCCGGTCGCCCCGGGCCGTCGGAGTCGTGCGCTCGCGGTCGTTCTCGGGATCGCGGCGGTGGTGTTGGCCGTGGCGCTGGTGGTCGTGTTGAACCGCCCGCCGCAAGGTCAGACCGCCACCGGCCCCACCTCGACCACCACGAGCACCACCACGACAACGGCCGAGACCACCGCCACCACGACCACCACCGCGGGAACCACCCAGGCCCCGGCGCCGCAGAACCCGCCACCGAACCCCACGACCCCGATACCCACCACGGAGACCCGCCCCGAGCCGCCCCCGAACAGCAGCCCCCGCAACGGCATCCAGCGCATCCGCCTGGGCCACACGGGTCTGTGCGTCGGCGAGGGCCAGGAGCGGTTCAGCGCGGGACCCCGGATCGTCCTGGGCCAACACGACTGCGCCACCGCCACCCCGCCCACGGAGCTGGAACGGCTGTCGGACGGCCACTTCCGCATCAAGCTGCACAACGAGGAGAACGGCGTCGGCTGCGCGACCGTCGACTACGGCGGCACCGACCCGGGCGTCCTCCTCGCGGGCAAGATCTGCGGCGACCGCGCGGACCAGAAGTTCACCCTGGAACCGGTCAACGCGGGCTACCGGCTGCGGTCCGCGCCGGGCGCGCGCTACTGCATCGGCGTGTACGGCGGCAGCCGCGACGCGGGCGTGCAGCTGATCCAGGACCCGTGCGACGGCGGCGCGCACCAGGTCTTCCAGTTGGGCTAACCGGTCCGGGTCTCGCGGGTGCGCCACAGCACGGTGACGAAGTACGGCGTCCCGACCAGCGCGATGACCAGGCCGGCGGGGACCTGGGCCGGTGCGATCACCGTGCGGCCCAGGGTGTCGGCCGCGCTGACCAGCACCGCGCCGACCGCCGCCGCGACCGGCAGCACGCGCGCGTTCCGGCCGCCCACCAGCGATCGCGCCAGGTGCGGCGCCACCAGGCCCACGAACGCCACCACGCCGATCGCCGCCACCGCGGTCGCTGCCAGGACGCCCGAGCCCGCCAGCACCGCGAGCCGGGAGCGTTCCACCCGGACGCCCAGCACGCGCGGGGTGTCCTCGTCGAGGCTGTGCAGGTCCAGTTCGCGGTGCCGCCACCACAGCAGCGGGCCGACCACGACGAGCGCCAGCGCGACCGGCAGCACCTGGTCCAGCGTGCGCCCGTAGGTCGAGCCTGACAGCCAGGTCAGCGCCTTCGCGGTGTTCCACGGGTCCGACACGACGATGAGCAGCGTGATCAGCGCCATGCCCGCCGACCACAGCGCGATGCCGATGACGACCAGCCGGTCCGAGTCCAGGCCCGACCGCCACGCCAGCCCGTAGACCAGCGCGAACGCCAGGACCGCGCCGGCACCGGCCGCGCCGGCGAGGTGCCACGCGCCGGCCAGCGGCACGAGCGTGATCATGGCGATCGCACCCAGGCCAGCGCCGGCGGTGATGCCGAGCAGGCCCGGTTCGGCCAGCGGGTTCCGGCTCACCGACTGGATGCCGCACCCGGACACGGCCAGCGCCGCACCCGCCGCCAACGCGGCCAGGACGCGGGGGAGGCGTTGGTCGAGCACGAAGGTCAACGCGGTGCCGGTGCGGCCGGACAGCCAGTTCACCAGGTCGCCCAGCAGGACCACCCGGTCGCCGAGCAGCAGGCCGACCACGGGCGCGGCGACCAGCAGCACCGCCAGCACCACCCCGACCGCGACCACCCGGCCCCGCGACCCGGCCACCCCGACCCGCCCGGCCGGCGCCTGCCGTGCGCCGCCTCCGGACGACCGCGCACGGCGGGCCAGCCACACCAGCAGCGCCGCGCCGATGATCGTCGTGGGCACTCCGGTCGGCACGGGAAGTGCTTTAGCAGCACCGAAGACAGCGCGCAGCAGCACGTCCGCGCCCAGCACCACCAGCACGCCGACCAGCCCCGACAGTGGCAGCAGCACCCGGTGCGCCCCGACCCGCGGCACGAGCAGCCGGGTCACCACCGGCGCGGCCAGTCCGACGAACCCGACCGGTCCGGCGACCGTGACGGCGGCGGCGGTGAGGGCGACGGTCAGCAGCACCGCGGCGACCCGCGTCCGCCGCACCTTCAGGCCCAGCAGGGAAGCGTTGTCGTCGCCCAAGGAGAGGATGTCCAGCGACCGCCCCATCGCGACCAGCACCGCAACCGCGACCACGACGACGGGCGTCATCCGGGCGGTGGCGTTCAGGTCGCTGACGGTGAGGGACCCGCTGCCCCACGCGAACAGCCCGGTCGTCTCCTGCTCGAACAGCAGCAGGAACAGGATCGTCAGCGACTGCAACGCCAACGCGACCGCCGAGCCCACCAGCACCAGCCGCGGACTGGTCGAACCGCCGCCGGACAGCCCCAGCACCACGGTCGCCGCCGCCAGCCCTCCCGCGAACGCGAGCACGCCTGCGGGAAGCGTCGGCAGGGTCAGCCCGAAAGCCGCCACCACGACGACGGCCAGGTGCGCGCCCGCGTTGACGGCCAGCGTGTCCGGTGACGCCAACGGGTTGCGCGCCACGGACTGCATGCCCGCCCCGGCCACGCCGATCGCGACCCCGAGCAGCAGCGCGGTCAGCAGGCGCGGGACGCGGGAACCCTCCAGCACGGCAAGGGTCTGCGCGTCCCCTTGGCCCACAAGGGCTTTCAGGATGTCGAGCACGCCGGTGTCGGACGTGCCCTGGGTGAGGTGGACGGCGGAGAGCGCGGCGATGGCCACCACGATCCCCGCCGTCACGACGGCGGTGCGCAGCACGTCAGGCGGTGACGGCGCGGACGACCTGGCCGGCGATCGAGGCCACGGACTTCGGGCCGCCGAACGTCCAGGTGCCGCCGGCGAACTTGGTGACCTTCTTGGAGGTCACGAACGGCAGCCGCTGCCACACCGGGTTCTGCGCCAGGCCGGTGGTGAACACGTCGTCCTCGGAGGCGCTGTAGAACAGGACGGTCTTGGGGTCGGTCAGGGCGGACAGTCCCTCGACGTCGGTCTGCCCCAGGCCCCACTGCGGGTCCACCTGGCCGGTCCACGCGTTCTTCAGGCCGACCTGCTCGGCGACGTCGGAGACCAGGGACCCCTTGCCGAACGGGCGGATGCTCACCGTGCTGCCCTCCAGCCAGCCGTCGGCCATGAGGAACGGCGTGCCCTCGGCTCCCTTCGACTGCAACGCCTTCTTGCCCTCGGCGAGCTTCGCGTCCATGTCGGACAGCAGCTTGTCGCCCTCGGCGGACTTGCCGACCGCCTTGGCGATCATCCGCACGTCCTCGCGCAGCCGGTCGAGGTTGCGGGAGGCGTCGCTGGACTTGGTCACCACGACCGGCACGTACTTCTCCAGCTGCGGCACCAGCGTCGAGTCGCGCTCCTCGGCGATCACCACGACATCCGGGTTCAGCGCGACGATCGCGTCCACGCTCGGCTCGGACCGCTTGCCGATGTCCTTGACGGAGGCGTCCAGCGGAGCGGCGGTGTTCCACGTCTTGTAGCCCGCGGTGTCGGCCACGCCGACCGGCATGACCCCCAGCGAGGCGACGATCTCGGCCTCACCCCACTCCAGCGCGACGACCTTCTGCGCCGGAGCCTTCAACTCGACGCTCTTGCCGCGCGCGTCGGTGACGGTGACGGGTCCACCGGCGGCGTTCGACGTCGTGGTCGAGGTGTTTTCCGTTGTGCCGCAAGCGGTCAGGACGATCGCGGCAGCCGCGACCAGGGCAGGGAGACGCATGTGTGGTTCCTTTGGGACGGATTTCAGACGAGACGGGGGGAGTGGCGGCCGACGGGACGGCAGTGCACGGTGCCCGTGACCGGGTCGTGCGCCACGTGGACGGTGATGCCGTAGGCGTGCGTGAGGTGCTCGGCAGTCAGAACGTCCCCGACCGCCCCATCCGCCACCACCCGACCGTCACACAGCAGCACCACCCGGTCGGCAACGGTCGCCGCGTGGTCGAGGTCGTGCAGCACCACGCCGACCGCAACACCGTGGTCGTTGGCGAGGTCACGCACCACGTCCAGGACTTCGACCTGGTAGCGCAGGTCGAGGTGGTTGGTGGGCTCGTCCAGCAGCAGCACGGACGTCTCCTGCGCCAGACAGGACGCAAGCCACACCCGCTGCAACTCACCACCGGACAACTCGTCCACCCCACGCTCGGCCATGTCCGTGACCCCGGTCAGCGACATGGCCCGCTCGATCGCCGCACTCCCGTCCTTGTCCACCCCGCGCCAGCCCGCGCGGTAGGGGTGACGGCCGTAGGCGACGACATCGCGCACGGAGACGCCGGAGGGTGTCGGGCGGTGCTGGGTGAGCAGGGTGACGTTGCGCGCGAACTCCTTGCCGGACAGGGCGGTCACGGCGTGGTCGCCTAGCCGGACGGTGCCGTCTTGGGGCTTGTGGAGCCGGGCAAGGGAACGCAGGACGGTCGACTTACCTGACCCGTTGGGACCGACGAGAGCGGTGACGGTCCCGGGCCGAAGCTCCAACGAAACCCCGTGCACCACCGTGCGGTCGTGGTGCGCGAGCACCAGCTCGCGTCCGCTGAGCGTCCCGTCGGTAGCCATGAGGTGAGGCTAACCTAAGTCGGCTGCTAGTCCATACGGGTGTGATCCAGTGCACCGAACGCGCGGGCGGTAACGGAGTGTGCGGTGGATCTCGACATCCCGGCTGTCCGCGCGGCAGATCGGAGATGCGGGTGAAGAAGCTCGAAGCGCACGAGGTCGCGCTGGCCAAGGTGTTCTCCAGCGACTACGAGTTCGTCATCCCGGACTACCAACGCCCGTACCGGTGGCCGGCGGAGCAGGCCACCCAACTGCTGGAGGACCTCCGCGAGGCGGTCGACCGCGACCCCGACGACCCGTACTTCCTCGGTTCCATCGTCCTGGTCAAGGAGGACGGCTGGGCGGAGATGCAGGTCATCGACGGTCAACAGCGGCTGACCACGTTGACCATCCTGCTCGCGGTGCTGCGCGACCTGTCCACGGACGTGGAGGCGGCGAACCTGCTCGACCTCCACGTCCGCGAGCCGGGCAACAAGATCCAGGGCCTGGTGGCACGGCCCCGGCTGCGGCTGCGCAAGCGGGACGAGCACTTCTTCCGCGACCACGTGCAGAAGCGCGGCAGCATCCTCGACCTGCGGATCGGGGTGCAGCAGTGGGAGAACGACGCCCAGCAGCGCATCGCGGAGAACGCCATCGCGTTGCGCGAGGAGCTCGCGAACTGGTCCGAGGAACGACGCCTCGCCCTCGCCGCCACCGTGGTGAACCGGACCTACCTCGTCGTGGTCCGCACCTCCGACCTGCCCAGCGCGTACCGGATCTTCTCCGTGATGAACTCGCGCGGCCTGGAGCTGTCGCCCGCCGACATCTTCAAGTCCAAGGTGGTCGGCGCGCTGCCGGAGGCCGACCGCAAGGCCTACGCCGCCAAGTGGGAGGACCTGGAAGCCGACCTCGGCGTGGACGGGTTCGCCGACCTCTTCGCCCACATCCGGACCGTGTTCCTGAAGTACCGGCCCCGGAAGGACCTGCTCACCGAGTTCGGCCAGGAGGTCCTCAAGAACTACCTGGACACCGGCACAGCGGCCGAGTTCGTGGACGAGGTGCTGGTGCCCTACGGCGCCGCCTACCGGAGCATCCTCGCCCGCGACTACCACCTCCTCGGCGACGCCGGCGAGATCAACCAGTGGCTGGAGCGCCTGCACCGGCTGGACAACTTCGACTGGCAGGCGCCCGCGCTGTGGGCGATCACCCACCGCGTCGACCGGTCATGGCTGGTGGAGTTCCTGCGCCGGCTCGAACGCCTCGGCGCGTGGATGCTGGTCAGCAGGTTCACCACGCACAGCCGCGGTCAGCGGATCGCCAAGCTCCTGCACCAACTGGAATCCGGTGACGGCCTCGACGCGCCGGCGCTCGACCTCGACGCCGACGAGCGGCTGGAGATGGTCCGCCGGCTGGACGGCGACGTCTACCTCCAGACACCGGTCCGCAAGTTCGTCCTGCTGCGGCTGGACGAACTGGTGTCGGACCCCGCGGTCGCGCACGACGCCAAGATCGTCACGGTCGAGCACGTGCTGCCCCAGAACCCGAAAGAGGGGAGCAGTTGGACGACGCTGTTCACGCCTGAGCAGCGGGTCTTCTGGACGCACCGGCTCGCCAACCTCGTCCTCCTCAGCCGCAACAAGAACTCCAGCGCCTCGAACTTCGACTTCCCGACCAAGAAGACCAAGTACTTCATGTCGGGCAAGAGCGCGGTGAGCTTCGCCCTCACCAGCCAGGTCCTCGCGCACGCCGAGTGGACGCCGGACGTGCTGGAGCGGCGGCAGGGGGAGTTGGTGGGGTTGCTGAGCAAGGCCTGGGACCTCTGAGACCGCACGATTGCGGCTCACCCGCCGCTCGATCGGGTTGAGCCGGTAGGGCGGAATCTGCGCACGAACGTGTGTATCCCACGTGACAGGGCTTGGCCCGCCCCGCGCGTGGCTGGTTGCGTGCACCAGGTAGCCAGCGACAGAGAGGTGCGGAGTCGATGCAGCCGTTCCAGTTGCCGGAGTTCTACATGCCCTACCCGGCACGGCTGAACCCCAACCTCGAACGCGCCCGCACGCACAGCGCGGCCTGGGCGCACCGGATGGACTTCATCGACGTGCCCCAGCACGGCACGGTCATCTGGACCGACGACGACCTCGCCTCGCACGACTACGCCCTGCTGTGCGCCTACACCCACCCCGACGCCTCCGCCGACGACCTCGACCTGGTCACCGACTGGTACGTCTGGGTCTTCTACTTCGACGACCACTTCGTCGAGCTCTACAAGCGCAACCCCGACGACATCCAGGGCGCGAAGGCCTACCTCGACCGCCTGCCGCTGTTCATGCCGGTCGACGGCGTGATCACCGAGGAGCCCACCAACCCGGTCGAGAAGGGCCTCAAGGACCTCTGGGAGCGGACCGTCCCCGCGCACTCGATGGACTGGCGCCGCCGGTTCGCCGACAACACCAAACACCTGCTGGACGAGTCCATGTGGGAGCTGCTCAACATCAGCGAGGGCCGCCTGGCCAACCCGCTGGAGTACATCGAGATGCGCCGCAAGGTCGGTGGCGCGCCGTGGAGCGCGAACCTGGTCGAGCACGTCACCGGCATGGAGGTGCCCGCCCGCATCGCGCTGTCCCGGCCGTTGGCCGTGCTCCGCGACACCTTCGCCGACGCCGTCCACCTGCGCAACGACCTGTTCTCCTACGAGCGCGAGGTGCTCGACGAGGGCGAGTTGAGCAACGGCGTGCTGGTGCTGGAGAAGTTCCTCGACCTGCCGACGCAGGAGGCCGCGGAGAAGGTCAACGACCTGCTCACCTCGCGCCTGCACCAGTTCGAGCACACCGCGCTGACCGAGGTGCCGCCGCTGCTGGACGAGCACGCGATCGACCCGGCGGGACGCCTCGCCGTGCTGGCCTACGTGAAGGGCCTCCAGGACTGGCAGTCCGGCGGCCACGAGTGGCACCTGCGGTCCAGCCGGTACATGAACGAGGGCGCCCTGGACGGCAACGTCCTCGACGGACCGACCGGTCTGGGCACGCAGGCCCTGCGGTCGTTGGTGCGCACCGCGCCGCAGCGGTTGCGGGCGTTCACGCACGTGCCGTTCGCGCAGGTGCCCGACCTGCCGGATCCCGCGTCCTTGCTGGACATGCCGTTCCCCGTGGCGGTGAGCCCGCACCGCGCCGACGCGCAGGAGAAGTCCATCGCGTGGGCGCGGGAGCACGGGATCTTCGACGAAGGCGTGTGGACCGAGGAGGAGACGCGGGACTACGAGCTCGCCCTGTGCTCCGCGGCCATCGACCCGGACGCCACCGCCGAGGAGCTGGAGGTCTCCGCGCTCTGGCTGACCTGGGGCACCTACGGCGACGACTACTACCCGCGCGTGTTCGGCCGCACCGACCTGGGCGCCGCGAAGATCGCCACCGACCGCATGGTGCAGCTCATGGCCGTGGACGGCACGGCCTCGGTCACCCCGGTCTCCGCGCTGGAACGCGGCCTGGCCGACCTGTGGGCCCGCACGACCGACGCGATGCCCCGCGACAACCGCGAGCAGCTCAAGGACGCGCTGGCCGCGATGCTGCACAGCTGGGTGTGGGAGCTGAAGAACCACCGCGAGAACCGCGTGCCCGACCCGGTGGACTACATCGAGATGCGCCGCGCCACCTTCGGCTCGGACCTGACCATGAGCCTGGCCCGCTTCGGCCACGGCCGCCTGCTCCCGCCGGAGATCTACCGGACGCGCGCGATCCGCAACATCGAGAACTCCGCGGTCGACTACGCGACGATCATGAACGACCTCTACTCCTACCGCAAGGAGATCCAGTACGAGGGCGAGCTGCACAACCTGGTGCTCGTCGTGCGCAGCTTCCTCGACGTCGACACCGAACGCGCCTTCGCGATCGCCGCGGACGTGGCCAACCAGCGCCTGCGCCAGTTCCAGCACTCCGTGGAGCACGAGCTGCCCGCGCTGTTCACCGAGTTCGACCTGGACGCCGACGCCCGGGGTGCGCTCAAGGCGTACACGCGGGAACTCCAGGACTGGATGTCCGGCATCCTCAACTGGCACCAGCACGTGCGCCGGTACGACCAGGACTCCCTGGACCGGCATTTCGGCCCCCGCGCGCCCGAACCCCGGGTGCTGCGCGGTCCGACCGGGATCGGCACCAGGTCCACCCGCTCCCTGGTGCCCAAGGGCTAGCCGGAACCGCTCCCCCTCGCGACCACACCCCCATGCGGTCGTCGAGGGGGAACGGGTCCCAGCCGAAGGTCCCGGCCGGCGGGGGGCGCACGGCCGGGATCCTCGGTCCCCTCCTGCGATGGCGGAGTCGTGGGGAGACCCCGCCGTCGACGTTCCACGGTTCACGCGTCGCGTGGCGTCGTGGGAACCAGCCTGCCGCCATGATCCGGGACGAACCTAGGATGAACCTTGAACCGGCAGGTCGAGGGGGCGTCGAGGGTGGAGTTCGGACTGCTCGGACCGGTCGAGGCGCGGGAGGGCGAGCGACTGGTCGACCTCGGCCACACCCGGCAGCGGGCGGTGCTGGCGGCGTTGTTGCTGGAGGACGGGCGGCCCGTGGCCGTCGACCGGGTGGTGGACCGGGTGTGGGGCGAACGGCCGCCGCTGCGCGCCCGCGAGACGCTGTACGGGTACGTGTCCAAGCTGCGCGGGTTCCTGCCGATCGAGCGCGACCCCGCCGGCTACCGGCTGGACGCCACGACCGACCTGCACCTGTTCCGCGACCTGGTCCGACAGGCCCGCACGAGCCCACCCGAGGACGCCGCCCCGCTCTACGACCGGGCGCTGGACCTGTGGCGCGGCGACGCGCTGGCGGGCCTGGACTCGCCGTGGTTCGACGCGACCCGCCAGGCCCTGCACGCTGAGCGCCGCACCGTCGAACTCGACCGCAACGACGCCGCCCTGGCCCTGGGCAACCACAGCGCCCTGCTGCCCGAACTCCAGTCCCAGGCCCGCGAACACCCGCTGGACGAACGCCTGGCGGGCCAGCTCATGACCGCCCTGCACCGCGCCGGCCGCACGTCCGAAGCCCTGCGCCACTACGACGCCCTGCGCCGCGAACTGGCCGACCAACTCGGCACCGACCCCGGCACCCCGCTGCGCGACCTGCACCTGAAGCTCCTGGGCCCGGACCCGACCGTGCCACGCCAACTCCCCGCACCCCAACGCTTCTTCACCGGCCGCACCCGGGAGTTGAACGACCTCACCGAACCCGGTGGCACGGTCGTCATCACGGCCATCGGCGGCGCGGGCGGCATCGGCAAGACCGCCCTGGCCCTGCACTGGGCACACCTGCACGCCGACGACTTCCCCGATGGACAGCTGTACGTCAACCTGCGCGGTTTCGACCCGACCAGCGACCCCGTCCCACCCGGCAACGCCCTGCGCGCATTCCTGGACGCCCTAGGCGTGACCGACCCGCCCGCGGACCTGGACGCCCAGGCCGCCCTCTACCGCAGTCTCGTCGCCGACAAGCGGATGCTGGTAGTGCTCGACAACGCCCGCGACACACCCCAGGTCACTCCGCTTTTGCCCGGTGGCCCAAGCTGCACGGTCCTGGTCACCAGCAGGCAGCAGTTGGTCGGCCTGGTCAGCGCACACGGCGCGAAGTCGGTGGCCTTGGACGTCCTGGACAAGGACGACGCCCGCAAGTTCCTGACCACCCGCCTGGGCCAGGCCCGCGTGGCCGCCGAACCCGAGGTCGTCACCGCCCTCCTGGACCTGTGCGCCGGCCTGCCCCTTGCCCTGAGCATCATCGCCGCCCGCGCCCTGACCCAACCCGACCTGCCGCTCGCCGCGCTGGCCGAGGAGTTGTCCGAACAGCGCCTGGATGCTTTGGACGACCTGACCTCCAGCCTCCGCACGGTCTTCGCGTGCTCGTTACGGGTCTTGTCCCCGGAAAGCAGGGCATTGTTCGGCCTGCTGGGCCTGACCACCGCGGCCGACCTGAGCCTGAGGTCGATCGCAGCCCTGGCCGGCCTCACCCCGCCTCGGACCAGGACGTTGTTGCGAGAACTGGAATTCGCGCACCTGGTGCAGCAACACGGAGTGGGCCGCTACCGCATGCACGACTTGGTGCGCCTCTACGCGTCCGAGGTGTCCCCACAAGACGACGAAGCGCTGGGCAGGTTCGTAGGCTACTTCGCCGCCACTGCTTATGCCGGCGACCGCCTGATCGAACCCCACCGCCCGCCGATCCCCGCACCCCCGGGCGAGCCCGTGGCCCTTGCGGACGTGACCGCCGCGATGGACTGGTTCGACCGCGAGTACGAATCCCTGCTGGCAGCGCACCGTCAGGCCATCGCGCGGGAGTGGCACGAGGTCGTCTGGCACATGGCATGGAGCCTGACCAACTACCACCTCCGCAGGGGTCATGCGGCTGAGGACCTGGCGGTGTGGCGGGCGGCTTTGCACGCGGCAGAAGCCTTGGAAGACAAGGAAAAGCAGGTAGCCGCCCACAAGTTCGTCGGCATGGCCCTGGTCGACGTAGGCGTCCACGAGGAGGGCAACCACCACCTCGGCAGGGCTCTGGACCTGGTCACCGACGACTACGACAAGGCCGCCGCCCATCGGGCTATGGCCTGGGCGTTGGAACACCAGGGAGACCTGCAAGGCGCACTGGAACACGCCACGGCTCAACTGGATCTCTTTCGGGCGTTGGACATCCCGATCCGCATAGCCGAGGCCCTGAACGACGTCGGCTACCGAGCGGCGAGGTTGGGCGACTATGAGCGAGCCGAACGCCACTGCGCGGAAGCCCTGGCATTGAACAAGGAGCTCGGCCACCGAGACGGCGAAGCAGCCACCTCCGACAGCCTCGGCTACATAGCCCACCACCACGGCCGAAACGCAGACGCCTTGGATCACTACCACCATGCGCTGGAGGTGTACCGGGAGCTGGACAACTCTTACGAGCAGGCCAGCGTCTTGCGGCATCTCGGCGATGTGCATGAAGCGTTGGGGGACAAGGACCAGGCCCGTTCGGCATGGCAGCAGGCTCTTACGCTATTCGAGGCCCAGGGCAGGGTAAAGGACGCCAACGAAACCTCCGCCCTCCTCCACTAACCCACCCACAACCCCACCAGGCTTTGGCGCGCGCAGCGCGGTCTTCGCGCGCGGAGCGCGCGGTAGGTGTTACCTACAAGTGGAGGGCCTCGGTTCCCCCACC